>JBGTHX010000097.1:0-6321 GCA_041746055.1 Lewinella sp.
GCTTCCCCATCCGCAAGGGCAAATTCGACGCCAAGCGCGAAGAGGAGGAGATCCGCCTGCAGGAGATCGCCGCCCGCCGGGAAGGGGTGGTCAGCGAACTGACCGCCGCCGTCGCTACCGCCCGCATTGCCGCGGCCGACGCCGCCGACCGCCTCGCGTTTTTGTCCGGCCAGGTGGAGTTGACGGAGGCCGCCCTCCAGATCGCGCGTAGTGAATACGCTAACTCCCGCCGACCCTTCGACGAAGTGCTGCGGCTGCTTAACGAATTGGTGGACTACCGCACCCAAGCCATCACCGCCCAACGTACCCTGTCTACCCAAACCTCTGAACTGGACCGCTACCTGCCGCGGCGCTAAATCCCCACCCATGAAGACGCAAACTATCCTGTATATCGTTCTGGCGCTGCTCCTCGGACTGTTCGGGGGCTACCTGCTGTTCGGGGGAAGCCCGGAAATGGAACACGATCATGCTTCCAGTGCGGCGGGCGGGCAGGCCCAGTCCTCCGCCACGATCTGGACCTGCTCCATGCACCCCCAGATCCAGCGCGACGAGCCCGGTGACTGTCCCATCTGCGGCATGGACCTGATCCCGCAATCTTCCGCCGCCTCCACGGACCCCGCGATCCTCACCATGACCGAGGCGGCGGTGGCCCTGGCCCGGGTACGCACCACCGTGGTGGGTGAGGGCGGACCATCCGGCGGGGACGCAGGTGCGGAGGTCTCCCTGACCGGCCGGCTCGCTGCGGATGACCGGACCGCCGCGGTGGAATCCGTTGACTTTGCCGGCCGACTCGAAAGGCTGTTCGTAACCTATCCCGGCGAGCAGGTGCGGTCCGGCCAGCAGATCGCCACGATCTACTCACCCGAACTGGTGGTGGCCCAGGAGGAGTTACTGGAGGCGCTCCGGCTGCAAACCCTCTCCCCGGAATTGCTCACCGCCGCCAGAAACAAACTGCGCAACCTCGAGATCACCGACGCCCAGATCGCTGAAATCGAGGAGAGCGGAGAGGTACGTACCAATTTCCCCGTGTATGCCGACCGCAACGGCACGGTGCTGGAGGTCCGGGCCCGCGTAGGCGATTACGTCAGCACCGGCGCACCGCTTTACACCCTGACCGACCTGTCGCGGCTGTGGGCGCTGTTCGACACCTACGAGCGCGATCTGTCCGCCATCAACGTGGGCGATCCAGTGACCTTCAGCGTAGCCTCGCTGCCCGACCAGACTTTCCGCGCGCGGGTCACCTTCATCGATCCGCTTCTCGACGCCGGTACCCGCACCGCTTCGGTGCGGGCCGAGGTGATCAACAGCCGCGGGCGGCTCAAGCCGGAGATGTTCATCACCGGCACGATCGCTACCGCGGCCCGCCGCAAGGTACCCGACGCGGACCGGCAGCTGACCGTACCGGCCACCGCCGTGCTCTGGACCGGCGAGCGGTCGGTGGTCTACGTAGCCTTATCCGACCGTGAGGTACCTACCTACGAATTCCGGGAGGTAGTGCTGGGCGACCGCAGCGGTAGTGAATACGGAGTGGTGTCGGGACTCGCCCCCGGCGAAGCCGTGGTGACCAACGGGGCCTTCTCCATCGACGCCGCCGCCCAGCTCAATAACCAGCTGAGCATGATGAACCGTGAGGTGGTGATCCGGGGCCGGGAACCGGAAGATATTACCGTAGCGGTGTTGCCCGACTATTCCGAGGCCGCCCCCGCGGCCTTCCGCGACCAGCTGGAAGCCCTCGTGGAAGCCTACCTGCTACTCAAAGATCAAATGGTCTCCTCCCGGATGGCGGACGAGACCATCCTCTCTCCGCTGCGAAAGTCCCTGGCGAAGGTCGACATGTCGCTCTTGCAGGGCGATGCCCACCGCTACTGGATGGAGCAACTGACCGCCCTGCAGGATCACCTCACGCAGCTGGAAAGCGCCACCGATCTGGCGGCTCAACGCCGGTCTTTCGGCTTTCTCTCACAGGCTCTCATAAATTCCCTCACCGCCTTCGGGGCGCAGGAAACAATTTATCTCCAGAACTGCCCCATGGCCTACGACGGCCAGGGGGGCAACTGGCTGAGCCGCGAGGCCGCGATCCGAAACCCCTTTTTCGGGGATGAGATGCTGACCTGCGGCTCCACGGTAGATACCCTGACCCTGCACCCCCCCAGCCTTTCAAACCAACCATTTTGATGTCTGAATTCACTACCATTTACATTGATAACATGGTCTGCGACCGCTGCAAGCAGGCCGTGAGCCGCGTCGCCGCCAATCTGGGCTGGCGCATCCAAGACCTCGAACTCGGTCGCTTGCGCGGAATCCCGCCGGGTAGCACAGAAGACCTGCAGCGCCTGAAGACTCAGCTGGAATCGCTCGGCTTCACCCTGCGGCAGGATTACGGCGGCGCCGTATCCCGCATCAAGGGACTGATCGTCGCCTTCGTGTACGACGACCTTGCCGACTCCTCGGTAACCCTCTCCAAGCTGATTACCGACGATATCGGTCAGAGTTACCCCCACCTTAGCCGGCTGTTCCGGCGGGTAGAGGGCCGTACCATCGCAGATTATTATCTCGCCCAGCGCGTGGAGCGCGCCCGGCATTTGCTGGTGACGACGGAAGAGCCGATCTCATCGATCGCGTACCGCCTCCACTACGGCACCCCGGGGCGCTTTGCCGCGGCCTTTCGCGAGGTGACCGGCTGTTCCCCCACCGAGTACCGCGAGCGGGGGGAGTACGCTCCGGTGCCCCTGGATCGGATCTGAGCGCAAAATGTGAGTATCATTCGAAAGGGTGACCGACTCGAGGCCTTGTAATTGCTGTTTACACTAAGTAATCCAGCTATTATGAAAATCTATAGCCGCAAGCATTCTGATCTCCTGTCTGGCCTTCACGATATGTGGGCCGACTACATGATCTGGAGCAGCGTACTGGCTTACCGACCGGGGCTGGCTGGAGATCCTCACTACGGGGGCACCCTGGTGTACATTCACGGTGTGGGGGTGCAGAGTAATTACGTTTCGGGGCACGATTAGGGGGATACCAGGCAAAAGCTGGTAAACAATAGCAAAATGTAGGCCATCCCCGGGGGGGCGGGGCGTGTTGTCTATACTGAACAGCAGACCATTATGTCCCCCGCAACCGAACTTCAGGCTCCCCCCCACCCCGCTTCCTTCCCCGTTACGGGGATGAGCTGCGCCAGTTGTGCGGCCAGTGTCGAGACGATCCTGAAGAAGGTAGACGGCGTGCGCAGCGTAAGCGTCAATTACGCCAACACCACAGCGCAGGTAGACTTCGACCGGAACCAGATCTCCGCCGAGGAGCTCCGTAACGCCGTACAGGCCATCGGATACGATCTGCTTATTGATACTGAGGACCCCGATACCGACCAGGAGGAGATCAGAGAAGCCGAGTACCAGACCATCAAACGGCGGACGATCTTGGCCACGGTCTTCACCCTGCCCGTCTTCATCATCGGCATGTTCTATATGGAGTGGGAGGCGGGCCGCTGGATCTCGCTGGTGCTCGCCGCGGTGGTGCTGTTCTGGTTCGGACGCCACTTTTACGTAGGGGCGTACCGCCAGGCGCGACACGGCACGGCCAATATGGATACCCTGGTCGCCCTAAGCACCGGCATCGCCTTCCTGTTCAGTGTCTTCAATACCGTTTACCCGGAATTCTGGCTGGCACGCGGACTAGAGCCCCACGTCTACTTCGAGGCCGCTACGGTCATCATCGTATTCATCTCGCTGGGTAAGCTGCTGGAGGAACGCGCCAAATCGAATACCTCCTCGGCCCTCAAGAAGCTGATCGGCCTGCAGCCCAGTACGGTCCGCGCCGTGGTCGACGGCCGGGAGGTAGAGCTGCCGGTAGCCGACGTCCGCGTCGGCCAAACGCTGATCGTCCGTCCGGGCGAGCGGGTACCGGTCGATGGTCAGGTCACCCAGGGCGAGAGCTACGTAGACGAGAGTATGATCACCGGCGAGCCGATGCCGGTACGTAAAGCTGAAGGCGAGGCGGTGTTCGCCGGCACCGTCAACCAGCGCGGCAGCTTCCGTTTCACGGCGGAAAAAGTGGGAGGTGCCACCCTGCTGGCGTCCATCATCCGCATGGTGCGCGAGGCCCAGGGGAGCAAAGCCCCGGTCCAGAAACTGGTCGACAAGATCGCTGCCATCTTCGTACCCGTCGTGATCGGCATCGCTATCGTGACCTTTATCGCCTGGATGCTGCTGGGTGGCGAGGACGCCTTCTCCCACGCCCTGCTGGCCTCCGTGGCCGTTCTCGTGATTGCCTGCCCCTGCGCCCTCGGACTGGCCACACCCACCGCCATCATGGTCGGCATCGGTAAGGGAGCCGAGAACAACATCCTCATCAAGGACGCCGAAAGCCTCGAGCTTGGCCACCAGGTGAACGCGGTGGTCCTCGACAAGACAGGCACCATCACCCAGGGCAAACCCTCCGTCACGGCGGAGCACTGGGAAGACATTATCGACCCCGGTGCGGTGAAGGGCATCCTCCGGGCCGGCGAATCCCTCTCCGAGCACCCCCTGGCCCGTGCGGTGGTCGACTGGCTGGAGGACCAGCGCCTCATCGATGCCCAGATCACGGACTTCGAGAGCCTCACTGGCCGGGGCATTCGTTTCGTGCACGGTCCCAATACCTTCTACGTCGGCAACCAGCGCCTGCTGACCGAGCAGGGTATCGCCACCTCCGCCGACCTCGAGGCACGCGCCGCGGCACTACGCGAACAAGCCAATACCGTGGTCTTCATGGCCCGGAACGACGAGGCCATCGGACTGGTCGCTATTGCTGATCCGATCAAAGAGAGCTCGGCCGAGGCCGTCCGCACCTTGCACGACCGCGGCATCGAGGTATATATGCTCACCGGCGATAACCAGCAGACCGCAGCGGCCGTCGCCCGGCAGGTAGGCCTGGACGACTACCGTGCCGAGGTGCTCCCCGCCGATAAGGCCGACTTCGTCCGGGAACTCCAGCAAAGAGGCAAGGTGGTCGCCATGGTCGGCGACGGCATCAACGACTCCCAGGCTCTCGCCACCGCCAACGTAAGCATCGCCATGGGCCACGGCTCCGACATCGCCATGGATGTAGCCAAGATGACCCTCATCACCTCCGACCTGGCCGCCATCCCCCGTGCCCTGGAGCTCTCGAAACTGACGGTGCGCGGCATCCGCCAAAACTTGTTTTGGGCCTTCATCTACAACCTCATCGGTATCCCCATTGCCGCCGGTCTCCTCTACCCCATCAACGGCTTCCTGCTTGACCCCATGATCGCGGGTGCCGCCATGGCCTTCAGTTCCGTGTCGGTGGTCCTGAACAGCCTGCGACTAAAGAACATTCCCCTAGAGGCCTGATCACCCGACACCCGAACAACCTATAACATCTATCCCACCAACCTTCCCCCCTTCACCCCTTTAACCCTTCCCCCCTTCCCCCCTTCCCCTTACCCCCTCCCCTATGAAAACCATGCAATTCAAAACCAACATCAACTGCGGCGGCTGTCTCCGCGGCGTTACGCCCTCCCTCGACGGAAACAAGGAGATCCAGAAGTGGAGCGTAGACCTGGAGAGCCCCGATCGCATCCTGACCGTCGAGACCGACGACTCAGTGAAACCAATCGAAGTTACGCGTACCGTATCCGAGGCCGGCTTCAGTGCCCAGCCTATCTAGAAAATCCGGCTTAGCCTCCCCAAATTTCTTACTAGCAGGTCAATCCCTCAGCGTAGCCGCGTATCCCGCCACGGCGAGTGCCAGGACGGCCGTAGCTACGAAGAGGGTTTCCGCGCCGAAGGCCACCCACACCACCCCGGCGGCGCTGCTCGCCACGAGACTGGCCACGCTTTCCCCCGCGCTCACGGTGCCGATGGCGGTTCCCGTTTCCTGCTGAGGTACCAAGCGGCTGATCCACGCCTTGGCGACTCCCTCGGTGGCGGCCGCATAGAAGCCGTAGGCGGCAAACAGTACCCCGAAATGCCACCATTCCACCGCCTGCGCCAGTCCGAAGTAGACCGCCGAGAAGACTAATAGTCCGCCCACATAGACCCGCTTGGGGCCCAGCCGGTCGGCCAGTCCGCCGAAAGGATAAGCCATCACCGCGTAAACCAGATTGTAGAAGACGTACCAGCCGATCAGGGCGGTGTCGGACAGTCCGGCCTCCTTCAGCATCAGCAGCAGGAAAAGGTCAGAGCTGTTGATGAGGGCAAAGGCGATCAGTCCCCAGAAAAGCCGCCGGTAGGTGCCCCCGGCAGTTTTAATGTAGCGCACGAACTCCAGGATACCCGGTCGACCACCCGTTTGGGGGGTCACAGGCTGCTCCTTCAGCAG
>JBGTHX010000098.1:0-12155 GCA_041746055.1 Lewinella sp.
AAGATCGCCTTCGTTTCCCGGGGCGAGCTCTTCGTCTCCGACATCGAGGGCAAATTCATTCAGGAACTGAAGACCGGCGATGGTCGGGTAGGGGAGGTCCACTGGTTAAAGGATCACCGTACGCTCCTCTATAACTCCACGGTCGACGGCTACCAAAATTGGTTCACCGTGGCGGCCGACGGGACCGGTGAGCCCCAGCAGCGCAGTAGCGACCGGAGCAACAACCGGATGCTGGTGATCAGCCACGACACCACCCAGGCCGTCTACCTGAGTGGCCGCGACGAATTGCGCCTCATGGACCTGAACAACTTCACATCCCAGGTCCTCGTCACCGACGAATTCTGGGCCATTCAGAACACCGCCCCCCGCTGGTCGCCCGACGACGCCTACCTGGCCTTTAACGTGCGCCGGGATTTTGAGATGGACATCTTTGTCTACGAGCTGAAGACAAAGGAGGCCTTCAACCTGACCGGTACCGGTGTTTCCGAATGGGGACCCTACTGGTCTCCGGATAGCAAGTATCTCTACTTTTACTCCTCGCGTCACCAGCCCGGTTACCCCCGGGGCGGCGGCGATATGAACGTCTACCGCCTGCCGCTGCAGCGCTTCGGCGACCCGTTCCGCTCCGACCGCTTCGCGCAATTATTTACCACCGACAGCACGGCTGCCGATTCGGTAACCCGCATCGATGCAGCCCGCATCATGGACCGTATGGAGCAGATCGGGGCCTCCTTCGGCGATCAGGGCAGCGTAGCCGTGATCGGGGATGGCGATAAACAGATCGTGCTCTACGGCGGAGACCAGGAAGAGGGCAAAACCAAACTCTACAAAACCGTACTCGAGCCCTTCGAGGCGGAAAAGACCAGCAGCATCGCCGGTGACGGCATCGGCGGCGCGGACAACCTGGTCACGGCCGATGGAAAGTATTACCTCCTGGGCGGCGGTAAGGTCCTCCGCCTTAACCTGGAGGAGGATAAAACGGAACCCATCGACCTCGACTACACCTTCCGGCGCGTTCTGCGGCCGGAGTTCGAGCAGATGTACTATGAGACCTGGGCCAACCTGGAGCAAAATTTCTACGACGAGAATTTCCACGACGTCGACTTCCGGGCCCTGCGCGACCAGTACGCTACCTTCCTGCCCTACGTCAATACCCGCGCCGATCTGCGCCGCCTCACCAACGACCTGCTCGGAGAACTGAATACCTCCCACTTCGGATTTTACTCGAGCGGTGACGAGGAAGAAACCACCTTCGGATCTACCACCCTGGACCTCGGTCTGGAATACCGGCACGACGATCCCTACGTCATCCGGACGGTTATCCCCAACGGTCCGGCTGACTACTACGGTGCCGCCCTCCAACCCGGTGACCGCCTCGTTGCCCTCGACGGGGTCCGCTTCGATTCCGAGCGCAACCGGGAATACTACTTGGCCCAGCCCAGCGTAGATCCCGAGGTCACCGTGACCGTCGAGCGGGGCGGGAAAACCGTCGACGTGCGCATCCATCCCCGTTCCTATAATGAGGTCAACGACCAGCGGTACGACCAGTGGGTGGAGCACAACCAAGCCGTGGTAGACGACAAGACCGACCGCAACGTCGCCTACGTGCACATGAAGAATATGGGCGCCGGCGAGCTCGACCACTTTCTCGACGAGATGGTCTCGGAAGGCTACCAACGTCGGGGCGGCCTGATCCTGGACCTGCGCTACAACACCGGCGGAAACGTCCACGATGCGGTGCTGCAATTCCTGAGCCAGCGACCCTACCTGAACTGGAAGTACCGCTCCGGCGCACTGAGCCTGCAGCCGAACTTCGCGCCCGAAGGCCAGCCGATCGTGCTGCTCATCAACCAGCAGAGCCTGAGCGACGCGGAGATGACCGCCGCGGGCTTTAAGGAACTCGGACTCGGTACGATAGTGGGTACGCCCACGTACCGCTGGATCATCTTTACCTCGGGGGGCGGCCTGGTGGACGGTTCGTACTACCGCCTACCCAGCTGGGGCACCTATACCCTCGATGGCCGTAACCTGGAAAAGACGGGCGTCGAGCCGGATGTACGCGTGGACAATACTATGCTGGACCGCCTCCACGACCGCGATCCCCAGCTGGAGCGGGCGATCGAGGTGGTACTGGAGGGGCGGCCGGGCAAGCGTTAGGGCTGAATGACCACCAGGCCCTCCTGCAGGGGGTCCAGTTCAGCAATCAGCGTTTCGAAGAGGGCGGGCCCCTCCTGAAGGTAAAAATTCAGAAAGCTGTCGTAGCGCTCCTGCAGTCCGTTTTCCGGAAACAGCTTGTCGCGGAGTCCGCGGATCTGGTTCATACTGGTTTCGAAGCGTTGCTTTTCGGTGCGCCGGATGCGGCCCTCCAGGTTTTCCACGGCCTTGGCCTGCCGGGCGTGTTCCCCCATCACGGCCTTGGCCAGGGTGGGATCGATCTCCTCGGCCTTGGCGGCGATGCGCTGGAAGAGCGTCTCGAGTTCCTTCAGCTCCCCGGCCAGGCTGAGTTCGTTCTCGGACTCGGCGGCTACGTAGTCGCGGATGATCAGGTCGGCCGGTCGGAACAATTCCCGGTAATCCAGGTCCAGCTTCTCCAGTTTCTTCTGGTTGCCCTTGTCGATCCACAGCACCGAATTCCGCCGGATCAGCATCGGGAAATTCAGCCCGAACGTGGCGAATTGCTCCTTTCGTTCCAGCCAGTAGGCCAGTTCCCCGCCACCGCCGATGTAGGCCAGGTTGGGGAAGATCAGTTCCTCGAAGAGGGGCCGCATGACCACGTTGGGCGAAAAGCGCTCGGGGTGGTCCTGCAGTTCGGTCCGCAGTTCAGCTTCCGTGAAATGGTGCTCCGTACCGAGCACCGTAAAGCGGTCGCCCTCCCTCACGATCCGGTCGCGGCGATTCGGCGTCAGGTAGAAGAGGTTGATATCACGGGCGTGCGCCTGTCCGGAGTAGCCCAGTTTTTCGAGTTGCCCCTGCGCTTTTTCGATGAGCGGCTGGCTCACCGAGTCGAAGAGTTCCCGCTCCATCATCGGTACGAAAGCCCGCTTGAAGGCCGGCCGGCTCATGTCCGCCACCACCAGACCGTAGTCGCCGAAGAGGTCGTGGACGAGCGCTACCGTGGCGGCGCCGTAGGTCTCTTGTTTTGTAAAGGCCGTTTCGATCTTACCGTAAATGTCCCGGGCGGTTTCGCGGTCGCCCAAGACTTCCTTGAGTTGCCCCAGGACCTCCTTCAGGCTGCCGGTGTCATAGGCCGCGACCGGGCCGCCCTGCTTGTCCTCCCACCTGATGGGGTTGCCGTACACGTAGGTGTGGTTGACCTCCTCGAAGTCGTGGTCCTCCCCGCCGCTGATGAACACCGGTACCACGTGCCGGTCCGGGTACCGCTCGTTGAGTTGCCGCGCCAGGTTGATGGTCGAGCAGATCTTAAGGACGAAGTAGAGCGGCCCGAAGAACAGCGAAGGCTGGTGCGCAGTGATTACGGTGAAGGTTTGCGGGGAACGCAGGTGCCGGAGTTGCTCGGCCACGGCGTCGCGGGCGGTCAACCCGGCAAATTGCTGCTCCAGTTCCGATACCAGTAATTCCCGGTCCGTATTCTCGGCCGCCTTGTCTTCCATGACCCGGGCAAAGGCTTCGAGCGTGACCGGATATTTGCGAAAGGGGGCAAGGTCTTCGCTGCCCGTAGCGTAGGCAATATCGCGCTTCGAAAACTGGGGTACTTCCTGGAAGGGTATACGGTCTATTTGCATGGCTAAGGGTACAAGTTTACCCGGCAAAGGTTTGCCGGGCGGTGCCTCCCGCCGCACGTACCTTTGGGCATGCATTCGATCTGGCGGGTGATCCGCTACCCTGTATTTTTTTTCCTGGTTTACCTGGGCGCCATTCTGCTATTCGATACCCTGACCGACTGGCAGCCCCGCGGGGTGGAGCGCCTCGCGCCCGTGCAACAGCCGGCAACCGCCCCGGCGCAGATCACCGACTCCGTAATTTCCGTGGTGACCTGGAACGTAGGCTACGGCGGGCTCGGTGCGGAAGACTATTCTTTCTACCACCGCGGTGACTTTTTCTGGACGGATCTCGGCCGCGCCCGGACGCCCCGTGACCGGTTGGAGCGCTACGTGGCCGGACAGCGCCTGACGTTGGAGAACGTGCAGAGTGACATCTTCCTGCTGCAGGAGGTCGACAGTAGCAGTCGCCGCAGCTACTACACCAACCAACTGGACACCGCCCGCTCGTCCCGGCCGGACTACGCGGCTTACTACGCGCCCAACTTCCGTAGTAAACTGGTGCCGATCCCCCTATTCCAGCCGTGGGACTTCTATGGACCGGTGGAGAGCGGACTCGTTTCACTGAGCCGCTTTAGGCCCGATTCCGTGCAGCGGATCCAGTTACCGGGGCAGTTTCCCTGGCCACAGCGGCTGTTTCACCTCGATCGATGTGCGATGAGGCAGCTGTTCCAGACCTCCTGGGGCAAGGAACTGGCCGTCTACAATGTCCACTTATCCGCCTTCGATGAGGACGGTAGCCTGCGTCGCGCCCAACTCGACCGGCTTCGGGAGCGGGTACTGGCGGACTACGCCGCGGGCCGCTACGTGATCGTCGGTGGAGACTGGAACCAGGTGCCTCCGGGCTTCAGCTGGTTCTCCCTCAATCCCACCGTGGAGGAGACGCAGCTTCCGCGGTCCCTGGCCTTCGATTTTTTCCCCGAAGGCTGGTTGTGGGCGTACGATCCCTCCCTGGCCACGGTGCGCAAGTCGGATGCTCCCTACGACGCCCACCGTAGCGAGCGCAGCATCATCGACTTATTTTTGTGCAGTCCGGGGATGCGGCTCCGGCGAATCAAGACCATCAACCAGGAATTCCAGTTCAGCGATCACCAGCCGGTCTATCTGGAGGTCGAATTACTCCGCTAATTTCCCTTATCCTTGTACCCATGAGACACACTTTACCCTTCCTTTTCTCGCTAGTATTCGTGCTGGCGTCGTGCGAATCCGGCTCCGACGCTCCCGCCGAATCCGTCGAACCCACTACGACCACCGTCGAGAACCTGAATACCAACCCTCCCGCGGAGGGCTTCGACGCGGCAGGGTCCGATCCACGCGCGGTCGCGATAGCCGACAGCGTAATGGTCCACCACGGCGGCCGCAAGGCCTACGATGACGCCCGCTATATCAGCTGGAACTTCTTCGGTGCCCGCAACCTGGTCTGGGACAAGCAGGACGACCGCGTCCGCATCGAAATGCCCAGTCAGAATATCGTCTACCTCCTGGACTACAGCGGAGGATCCGAAGACCTAACCGGCGCCGTACAGAAGAATGGGGAGGAGATGACCAATCCCGACAGCCTGAAGCTGTACCTGCAGTCTGCCAATTCCATGTTCATCAACGACAGCTACTGGCTGGTGCAACCCTTTAAACTGAAGGACAGCGGCGTGACCCTGAAGTACATCGGCGAGGAGAACGACCCCGAGAAGAGCCGCCCCTCCGAAGTCATCGAGCTGACCTTTAAGGAAGTGGGTGACACCCCGGGTAACCGCTACCGCCTGTTCGTGGATAAGGAAAACTACCACATCAACACCTGGCAATTCTTCCGAAGTGCGGACGACGAACAGCCTTCGATGTCCACCCCCTTTAACGGGTACAAGGAATACGACGGACTAATGCTCTCCGGCGACCGCGGCGGACGCTTTCAGCTAGGGGACATATCGGTATCAAATAAGATGGACGATACTGTCTTCACCGAGTTTTAAGCCTTCCGCGCGGGTGGCTTAAAAGCCGATCTTCTTGCGCTGAATGGATAGTTCCTTGGTATCCAACTTCAGGTGCTCGACGTCTGCGCGGGCGATCCGTGTAAGGGCGGAGGGCCTCTTTTTGTCGGTGGCCGCCTGTCTTAGGTCATGTCGGCGCAGAATGTCCGTCACGATCTGCCGCACCGTGCGGGCGTTGCCAAAGTAGGCGTCGCGGTAGGTGTGCAGGAAATTTAGGTAGGCGGTTAGGTGCTGCCGCGCCGGACTGGAAAGCTGAGCCTTCCGGTCGCGGAACATGCGGTCGGCAATTTCCACCAGCTGGACCGGGGAATAGTCCTCGAACCGGAGAATCTTGTCGAAGCGACTGCTGAGTCCTGGATTGGCCTTCAGGAATTGCTCCATGTTGTCGGGATAGCCAGCAACGCAGACGAAGAACTTGCCACGTTGGTCCTCCATTCGCTTCAGCAACGTTTGGATCGCCTCGTCCCCGAAATCTCCCCGCTGTCCGGTACTCGATTGGGTGAGGGCGTAAGCCTCGTCGATAAAGAGGAGTCCCCCCACCGCGCTTTCGATCACCCGGGCCGTTTTTTCGGCGGTCTGCCCTACGTATCCGGCCACCAGTCCCTGCCGATCGGTTTCCACGATGTGACCGCGCTCCAGGATGCCCAGGGCGTTAAAGAGGGTAGCCAGGATACGGGCTACGGTGGTCTTGCCGGTGCCGGGGTTGCCGACCAGCACCGTGTGCAGCTGAAAGGCATTCAGGACGTCGCGGCCCGTCTGGCGGTAGTAGCGTACCAGGCTCACCAGCTCGTGAAGCTGGTCCTTCACCGCGGTCATGCCTACCAGGGCGTCCAGCTCGCTGAGGGCCGAACTCAGTAGTACCTCATTGATCGGGATAGCCGGTCGCGCCCGGTCTACCAGCGTCTGGATCTTCCGTACATCGCCTATCTCGATCGTGCTCAGATATTCATCGGAGAGGGACAGGCCCGTTTCGTCCCGCTTCATGATACGGAGTGCCATCTGCACCTTGGCCTTTTCGACGAGGTCATGGACGTAGCGGGCATTGCCGAAGGTGCGGTCGCGGCCGCGGAAGGCCCGGGTGATGATCTCGTCGACCAGCGATTTGGCTTCCAGGGTCAGGATCACTCCCTGGCGGCGGGCCGCATAATCGGCGATCAGGCTGAGTTCCTGCGGCAGGAAATTGCAGAACTCGTAGTAGTGCTTAAAGCGCGATTTGAGGCCGGTATTGCTTTCCAGAAAGCGGTTCATTTCATCGGTGTAGCCGGCCACGATCACGGCCAGGTCGCCGCCACCGTTGGACATCTCCTTCACCAGGATCTCGATCACCTCCCGGCCGAAATCCTTACCATCATCATTGCTGCGCGCCAGGGAGTAGGCTTCGTCGATAAACAACACCCCGCCCCGGGCGCTTTCAATCACCTCCCGCGTCTTGGGGGCCGTCTGTCCGATATACTCTCCCACGAGGTCGACGCGGTCGGCGATGATGGTGTGGCCGCTGCTCAGCAGACCCATCTTTTTGTAGAGTTTGCCCATCATCCGGGCCACCGTGGTCTTGCCCGTGCCCGGGTTACCGCTGAAGACGGCGTGGACGTCGATGCCCGTGTCCATCTCGAAGCCGCGCTTCTGCCGCAGCTGCAGAAACTGGATGTACACCGCGTGCTCCCGAACCTGCTGCTTCACTTCGTGCAGGCCGACCAGTTCGTTGAGCTTGGCGAGGATATGCTCGAAGTCCTCCGCTTCTTCTTCTCCGTTGCCCAGCACCGCGGGGCGGTCGTGGCCGGGTAACAGTACGGGCGGGCGCCCCTCCTGGGTCTCTTCCCCGACCACGAAGGGTACGGATGCGACCAGGCAATCCAGGAATACGATATCGGCGGTGTAGTGATCGGGGTGCCACAGATTGGGACTTGCCGATCCCCAGCCCGCGGTCACGCGGATTTCATCCTGCCCTTCGGCTACGGTGACGAAATTGCTGACCTGCCCCTTCAGGTCACGGGTCTCGCCGTGAAACTTGGTGAATAGTTCCAGGTGCCAGATCCGCTCGGGCTGCAGGTTACTGAATACCAGCTCCAGGTAGATGTAGCGGGTCGCCTGGCTGGAAAACTGACGCAGGTAGGTGCGGTCGTCGGAAGAGATGTCGTCGTACGGTCCCTCGTACATCTTCACCGAGGTGAGTTTAAGGTAGTGGTCCGCGATGCGGTCGCGCTCGTCGAACAGCTCACTTTCCGGATTTAGGTGGTCGTCGGGCTCGATCAGGTAGAAGAATTTATTCGCCACCTTTTCCCCCTCCACGTGGGCCTCCCAGTAATAGGTGCCTGCTTTCCAGATGCTTCCCGCCTTGGGATTTCCCCAACCTTCGCGGATGTAGATCAGGTGATCGAAGCGGCTCACCTCCTTGGAGAGGTTGAGGGTGCAAAGTTCCGTCCGGCCCGGCTCGTCGACCCGGTAACACTTAAGGGTGACGTTCAGGGTCCAATCCTCGTGGTCGAACAGTTTGTTGACCAGGGACAGTTCGGCGTATACGTAGGCCGTCTCAAAGCGGTCGAAGACCTGCCGGTACTTTTTCACGTTGTCCCACAGGTACTCCGTCGAATTGTAGGTCTTCAGCTCCCTCACCTTGAAGGGGCTCCGACTGGCATTCTTGTTCTTGGTCTCCCGCATGATGTTAAGTAATCAATAAATCTGCAATTGGTGCGTCTCTCCGGCTGAATAATTCATCCCGGCGTCGTGACCGCGCAACTTAGCGGTGTTACCTTGACGTATCAACCCCACACGATTTTCCTAAATGCCAAGGCCATGAATGCGAAGGCTTTAACTGAGATGAAGTGGCGACGCTACGACGGCCGCCGGATCGAACAACCCATCGAACGGGCGGTGGAGGACACGATCCGCCGGGAAATTGCCGACGGCCACCGCCTCAAGGTGTGCATCGGCACCGACAGCCAGGTGCGCGGCAAAACGATCGAGTTCGCTACGGTCATCGTCTTCCTCCGGGAGAAACGCGGCGGGTTCATGTACATCGCCAACTATAAGAGTGAAATGAAGATGAGCTTGCGGGAGCGGATGATCCTGGAGGTCGGCCGTTCGGTAGAAATCGCCTATGCGCTCTGCGGGGTGCTGGACCGCCACGACGTGGAATTGGAGGTACACGCCGACATCAACACCGACCCACACTTCGAGAGCAATGTCGCCCTCAAGGAAGCTATGGGATACATTCTCGGTATGGGGTTCGTCTTCAAGGCGAAGCCGGATGCTTTCGCCTCCTCCGCCTGTGCGGATAAGGTGTGCTGAATCGGCCGGCCGGTTGTGTATCTTTCGCGGCAAACCGAACCACTCTATGCGCACGACCTTACTCGTCACCCTTCTGGTGGCCGCCAACCTGCTTTTCGCCCAGACCGACTACACCGCATCCGCAACCGGCGCAGACGCATTGGAACAGGAAGTCATCGGCTGGCGCCGCCACCTGCACGAGCACCCGGAACTCAGCAACCGGGAGACGGAAACGGCGAAGTACATAGCCGATCACCTCACCCGTCTGGGGCTGGAGGTACATACCGGAGTCGCCCACACCGGCGTGATCGGCATTTTGAAGGGCGGTAAGCCCGGGAATACCGTGGCGCTGCGGGCCGACATGGATGCGCTGCCCGTGACGGAGCGGGCCGACATTCCTTTCGCCAGCAAGGCGGTGGGGGAGTACCGAGGCGAAGAGGTAGGGGTCATGCACGCTTGCGGTCACGATACCCACGTCGCCATGCTCATGGGTGCGGCGGAATTGCTCGCTGAACGGCGTGCCGACCTGCCGGGTACCGTAGTATTCATCTTCCAACCCGCCGAGGAGGGAGCCCCGGAAGGAGAGGAGGGCGGTGCCGAACTCATGATCAAAGAGGGCGTACTGACCGAGTACGGCGTAGACGCCGCTTTCGGCATCCACATCAATTCCCAGACCCCCATCGGCCACATCAGGTACAAGCCCGGCGGCGCCATGGCCGCCAGTAATACCTTCTCGATCCTAGTGAAGGGTAAGCAGGCCCACGGCTCGGCCCCCTGGTCGGGCGTCGACCCCATCACAGCGGCCGCCCAGATCATCACCGGCCTGCAAATGATCGTAGCCCGCCAGACCGAGCTCACCAAGGAGGCCGCGGTGATCAGCATCGGTAAGATTTCCGGCGGGGTGCGGAGCAACATCATCCCCGAGGAGGTAACGCTGATCGGTACCATCCGTACGCTGAACGAAGACATGAAGGCGGAGATCTTCGAGCGCATCGAGCAGACCGCAACCCACATCGCCGCCAGTTCCGGCGCCGAGGCGATCGTCAATATCGAGCCCGGCTACCCTGTGACCTACAACGACCCCGCAATGACCGAGCGGATGCTCCCTACCCTGCATGCGACCGTAGGAGAGGAGAACGTCGAGCTGGTCAACGCCGTCACCGGGGCGGAAGACTTTTCCTTTTTTGCCAATGAAGTGCCGTCACTGTTCGTTTTTCTGGGGGGTATGGCTCCGGGCACGGACCCAGCTGAAGCCCCCGGCCACCACACCCCCGATTTCGTGATCGACGAACGTGGGCTGAAATATGGCGTTCAGCTGTACACGAACCTAGCACTAGATTATCTCCATGGCGTTACTGGCAAATAAGGGGTGGCTCTGGCCCTCCGCCGCGATTCTTCTCCTGTTGCTCTGGGGGGGCAGGCTCTCCGCACAATTCGACAGCTCCTTCGTCGAAACCTTCATCAGTAAAACGCGGGTGAACGGCGGACTGCGATACCGCGATAATTCCGCCACCTTCCTGGTGAACGACAAGGAAACGCTTAAGCTCTCCAACAAGGGGCTGGCGCTCCGCCTCGGCGGCCGGTACAAGTGGCTGGGCTACACCTTTTCCATTCCGATCAGCGATCTGGGCACCGATACGGCGCTGGGTGGAAACGCCCGCTCGCTGGGTGCGAACCTGCAGATATACCGCGACAAGTTCTATCTCGACCTCAACGGACGCCGCACGATCGGCTTCGAGGAACAACGGGAGAATCAGCCCAACATCTTCCGCAACGACATCAAGTTCTACAACTTCCTGCTCTTCGGTTTCCGGGTCCTCAACTCCACACACTTCAGCCTGGGTTCATCCTTCAAGCAGCGCAGCCGGCAGCTCAGGAGCACCGGATCCCTGCTGCTGGCCGGCGCGGTGAGCCGGCAAATACTCCAAACCGACAGTTTGCTGCTACCCTTTAACCGGGAAGGCACCGTGAATATCGAGCGCTACTCCCAGACGAAACTTGGTGTAGGACTGGGCTATGCCCACACCTTCATTTTCGGGCGCAGCTTCTTCGTCACGCCGTTGCTCGTTACGGGGCCGGAACTGCGTCTTATCGACTACGACCCCATCGGGGAAATCCGTGAGATCGAACGTACCAAGGTCAGCGTCCGGCTCCGCGGGCGTCTTGCGTTCGGGCTGAACGGCCGCCACAATTACGCGGCGATCACGGCCTCCTACTTGCCGAGCAACGACAACACCGAAAATTTAAATACCCGCATTGCGGAGACGCGCATCGAACTGGCCGTCGGTCACCGCTTCAACGTGCCCGACAAATAAGCTGAATGACGTTTTTTGCCTACGCTTTCGCCGTGATCCTCGTTGTTGCCGGGGCGTACCACTTCATTAATCCGGGAATGTATTATTCGATCATCCCCGACTGGATGCCAAAGGTGGCGGCCAATCTCGCCGGTGGGGTAGCCGAGATCATCATCGGCGTGGCGATGCTTTTCCCCGTCAGCCGTACCTATGGGCTGTACGCCGCGGCCGGACTGATGATCCTTTTCCTGCCTATCCATATAGTAGATCTGATGCGCGACCGACCCGTTATCGGTTCCCGGGCGATCGCCTGGGGTAGACTTGCGCTTCAATTCGTGCTCATCGGGTGGCTCCTATGGGAGGCTCGTCGTTCCTGAGGGAGAGACCGGAAAGTATGAATCAAAGACACTAATATGCACTCCGGGATAGTTTTGCATCCAGGGAGTACAATAACTACAAGATGAACACGATACTCAGCGAAAGCGAACGCCGCGGCGACCGCACCGGAAAGATCACCGCCACCCTTGGGACGGTACTCATCCTGATGCTGCTGATCTGGCCGATCTTCTTCTTCCAGAATCCCCCTCCGGGACAGCCCGGCATCCTGGTGAACCTGGGGTTCGTGGACATGGGCCAGGGTGAGGAGAATGCCGCCGCCCCCAGCGAACCCGAAGTGGTGGAGGTAGAGCCGACGCCCCCCGCACCCGCGGACCCGCCGCCACCCCCTCCCCCTGCCGTGGATCCTAAACCCGAACCGAAGAAACGCGACGTAGTAGTCACCGAGGATCCCGCCGAAGTAGCCCTGCGCAAGCAGAAGGCCCGCGAGGAAGCCG
>JBGTHX010000099.1:0-3898 GCA_041746055.1 Lewinella sp.
CGGCGAGCCGCTCCTCGATGGGGGTGCAAATGAGGCCGCGGCCGTGGGTGGCCATGAAGGTGATGATCTCCGGCGTCACGCGCTCGGCGGCGCAGACGAAATCGCCCTCATTTTCGCGGTCCTCGTCGTCAACTACGATCACGACCTTACCCGCCCGAATATCCGCGACGGCCTCTTCAATGGTATTGAGTTTGGCGCGGATTTCAGCTCGGTCCATCTGCTTGCTGTCGGTGAGAAGGTTGCCAGACATTGGTTCGTATTCCTCTTACATAATCGATCAAACCCAGCAACAGTGCTGCGTTCATAGCCGTGAAGTACCTGAGGGCGGGGACGCAGGTGCCAAGGACGGCCGTCAGGAGCAGAACCCCCAGG
Source organism: Lewinella sp. (assembly GCA_041746055.1). Taxonomy (GTDB): domain Bacteria; phylum Bacteroidota; class Bacteroidia; order Chitinophagales; family Saprospiraceae; genus Neolewinella. Next base: position 373 of record JBGTHX010000099.1, read on the forward strand.
GTACTTAAATAGTTGCCCGAGCGGAGGCCCATCCCCACCACGCACGCCAGTCCCGTAGCAAGCAGCAGCGGCGTCCACCACCGCAGTACCTTATGACTGAAGAAAGCGAAGGCGAACCCTCCACCGAAGGGAGGCCACCACAGGCGGTGGAAGTATACCAGATTCTGCCAGTTGCCGGCACCTATGCGGCGCTTGCGCCGGAATTCATCACGCAGGTGCTGTCCTACCCCCTCACTCACCCGCGCCGCCGGAGTGCTGACGCCCTTCGCTCCCTGGGCGTAGGCGCTCATACACAGAAAGAAGTCGTCCACCAGGTAGCTGTCTGGTACCGGCACGAAGAGTTCGGCGCGTAGCGCCCAGCAGCCGCCGAAGGGTCCGACCAACCGCCCGTACAGCCGGCTCTCCGCCTCCTTCAGGGCCACCTCTCCGCGGATGTAGCGGTCTTCCAGGTGGCTGATCCCCCCGCTGTCGGTACCGGTATGCAGCAGGCGCGCGTCCGTCACCCCCACCTCCGGATCGGCCAGCATGGGGCGCACCAGTTCGGTGACCGTGTCGGGCTGGAGCATGACGCTGGCGTCGGTCAGGACCAGCACCACTCCGCGGCGGGACATCGAGGCTACGAGCTCGTTCACCGTGGCGGGTTTGCCGCGCCGTTCCAGATTGTACAGTACCCGGCAGGTGCCCGGAGCCCGCTCCGCCGCGAAATCCGCCAGCAACTTGTCGGTACCGTCGGTGCTACGGTCGGAGCCGAAGTGGAAGGTGATTTGGCCCGGGTAGTCCTGCCGCGTCAGCGAAGCCAGCTTCGCCGGGAGTACGTCCGCCTCATTGTGGACCGACATCACCACGGCTACTTCGGGCCAGGGCACACCCACCCGCGCAGCCGGCGGATCACCCCGGAACCCGCGCGCCGCCGCCGCCCTTACCACATACCACGGGTAAATCACGTACGTGTGCAGCACGCCGGCCACCGAGAGCAGGAGCAGTAGGGAAAGCAGGACCACGGGCCAAAGGTAACGGCCGCAGCCGGCAGCAGGTTATTTGCCGAGGACGTCCACGCAGTTCAGGTCCTCGACGGCTTCCTTAAGGCGGGCCTTGAAGGCTTCCTCGCCCTTACGGATCCAGTTGCGGGGATCGTAGTACTTCTTATTGGGCTTCTCCTCGCCCTCGGGGTTGCCGATCTGGGCCTGAAGGTAGTCCCGGTTCTTGGCCTCGAAAGCGCGTACGCCGTCCCAGTATGCCCACTGCAGGTCGGTGTCGATGTTCATCTTCACAGCGCCGTAGCTCAGGGCCTCCCGGATCTCCTCCTTGCTGGAACCGGAGCCGCCGTGGAAGACGAAGTGAATGGGATCCTCCTGTACGTTCAGCTTCTCCTTTACGAATTCCTGGCTGTTCTTCAGGATCACGGGACGGAGCTCGACGTTGCCCGGCTTGTAGACGCCGTGGACGTTGCCGAAAGCCGCGGCGATGGTGAAGCGGGGGCTGACGCTGCTCAGGGTCTGGTACGACTCGTAGACCTCCTCGGGCTGGGTGTAGAGGCGGCTGCTGTCGACGCCGGAGTTGTCGACGCCGTCTTCCTCGCCGCCGGTGACGCCGAGTTCGATCTCGATGGTCATGCCGATCTTGGCCATCCGCTCGAAGTAACGCTTGCTGATCTCGAGATTCTCCTCCAGGGGCTCCTCGCTCAGGTCGAGCATGTGGCTGGAGTAGAGGGGGAAGCCGCGCTTGGCGTAGAACTTCTCCCCCGCGTCGAGCAGGCCGTCGATCCAGGGCAGGAGCTTCTTCGCGCAGTGGTCGGTGTGCAGGATGACGGGTACGCCGTAGGCCTCGGCCATGGTGTGTACGTGCATGGCACCGCTGAGGCCACCGGCGATGGAGGCCTGCTGCTGGTCGTTGGGCAATCCCTTGCCGGCGAAGAACTGGGCGCCGCCGTTGCTGAACTGGATGATGACCGGACTGTTGAGGTCGCGGGCCGCTTCCAGGACCGCGTTCACGGTGCTGCTGCTGGTAACGTTCACTGCGGGCAGGGCGAACTGGTTCGCCTGGGCATAATTGAAGATCTCGGTAACCTCGTCGCCGTGGAGGACGCCGGCGCGGAAGGATTGCTTGTCCATGCTGTAGCTAATTTTTTGGGTTCGGGGCAAAGAAACGAAAACTACAGCATGTAGTCCTCGCCGCCGGGCGGGATAACCCCTTTTGCGCGCCCGTCGGCGATGAAGTGGCGCACTGCCTTACGCCCCTCCACACCCAGGTCGAGGGTATAATCATTGACGTACAGATCGATGTGCTGACGCATCACCTCCTCGTCCATTGCCTGGGCGTGCTGCCGCACGTAGGCCGCGCTGTCCTGGGGATGATCGAAGGCGTACTGCACCGAGCGGCGGAGCACCCGGTCCATCCGCTGCCGCACCTCCAGCGGCAGACTACGCGAAGCGGCGATGCCCCCGAGGGGGATGGGGAGGCCGGTTTCCCGCTCCCAGTAGGTGCCCAGATCGGCGATCTTTTCCAGGCCCCGCTGCGCGTAGGTGAAGCGGTTCTCGTGGATGAGCAGCCCGGCATCGTACTTCCCGCGCAGGACGGCCTCCTCAATGTCGCTGAAGCGTACCTCCTCCTTCTCCGTGATGAGGGGATAGGCGAGCCCGAGCAGATAATTCGCGGTCGTGAACCGCCCGGGGATCGCCACGGTACGCGGTAGTGGCTGCTCCGCTCCGGTGCCCGCCCTGCGCACGAGCAGGGGGCCGACCCCGCGTCCGAGCGCGCTGCCGGAGCGGAGCAACTGGTAGGTAGCGGTGAGGTGACCGAAGGCGTGGTAGCTGAGTTTCGTGATGTCCAACTCCCGGCGAAAGGCGCGCTGGTTGAGGTCCTCCACGTCGGCCAGCAAGGGTTCGAAGGTGAGTCCCTCCGTGTCGATCCGGCCGTGGACGAGGGCGTCGAATATGAAGGTGTCGTTCGGACAGGGGCTGTATCCCAGCGTGAGGGGGCGCTTTTCCATGGGGGGATTTTTTGGGGACGGGTCTAACGTTCGGGGCCGGGGGGCGTTACTTCGCCACATTGCTACCCAAAAGACAACTGCATGCAGCTCCAGGTTCTCTACGAAGACAATCACCTCATCGCCGTCAACAAGCCCGCCGGCTACCTCAGCCAGGGCGATGCGACCGGTGACGTAACGGTAATGGACCTCGTCAAGGAGTACATCAAGGTGCGGTACCAAAAGCCCGGCGAAGTCTTCCTCGGCTCCATCCACCGCCTGGACCGTCCGGTCTCCGGGGTGATCCTTTTCGCACGTACCTCCAAGGCGTTATCGCGTATGACCGAGCTCTTCCGCGACCGGAAGGTCACCAAGACCTACTGGGCGATCGTGGCCGAACAGCCGAGCCCCATCGAAGGACGATTGGAGGGCTTCATCTACAAGGACGCTAAGAAAAACATGAGCAAGCTGCTGCCCAAAGCCAACTCCAACCGCCACCAGGGGGCCAAGAAGGCGGTGCTGGACTACAAACTACTGGGGCGGGTAGGAACGAACGTGCTG
>JBGTHX010000100.1:0-4508 GCA_041746055.1 Lewinella sp.
GGGGTGCGCCGCATCGAGGCCGTGACCGCACTGCGCGCCGAAGGGTACGTGCGCGGGCGGCTGGCGGCCTTCCGCGAGGTGCAGGAGCTGGTCAAGGGTGCCAATCCGGCGGATGCAGTACGAAGCCTGCAGGACGACAACCGCAGCCTCAAGCGGGACCTTGAGAAGATGCAGTCCGAGCGGGCCGGTGACCTGAAGGGCGACCTGCAGGAGGCCTTTGAGACGGTGGGCGGCGTCAACTTCCTGGCCGCGAAGGTGCCCCTCGATGACGCCGCGGCCATCAAGAACCTGGCCTTTCAGCTCAGCGGCGAGACGGACAACGCGTTCGTCCTGCTCGCCAGCGAGTCGGACGGGAAGGCCCTGCTTACGCTGGCCATCAGCAAGGGACTGGCCGGAAAGGGAGACGGGGCGCTGAGCGCAGGTGCCATGATTCGTGACCTGGCGCGGAATATCCGCGGCGGCGGGGGCGGACAGGATTTCTTCGCCACCGCGGGGGGTAAGGATCCCGGGGGCATCGATGCCGCGCTATCCGAGGCGCGGCGCCTGGTCGCCGAACGTCCGAGCGCATGAGCCAGTACGAGGACAATCTGGCCACGCAGCTATTCTGAGCGGCGGCCCTGCACCGCCCGCCGGAAAACCCTACCTTGCCGGAAATAGAGCGACAATGACCTTCCAGGAACTCAACGATGGCGTAACCAAGGCCGCCCAGAACGCCCCCAATCTGGGCAAGAGCATCAAGCTGCAGCTCGACGAGGGCGTCATCTTTATCGACATGACCGGTGATACCGCCGAGGTTACCAACGACGACAGGGAAGCCGATACCACCGTGACCACCAGCGTCGACACCCTCGACCAGCTGCGTACGGGAAAGCTGAACCCGATGATGGCCATGATGAGCGGAAAGGTGAAGATCCAGGGAGATATGGGACTGGCCATGAAATTGCAATCCCTCTTGAGTTAGCGCAAGGGGTGACAATTCAGCCCGTAGCGGCACCCGCGCGTCAAGCAATTTCGCCTATTATGCGTTACTTCCGGTAACGGCCTGACGGGTCGTGACCAGAACATACCGACCGCCCATGCGCCTGCGAATTCTACTCGCCCTTTTTGCCTTGCTTCCCGCCGTCATGACGGCCACCCACAACCGCGCCGGCGAGATCGTCGTGCGGGCGGCCGGTGACTGCTCGAATCCGGCGGACCAGCTGCGCGCCTGTGCCACCATCATCACCTATACGGAAACCGCCCAAACGGAAGTGGACCGCGACAGCCTCCTGCTCAACTGGGGCGACGGCACCAGCGAAATGGTCGGTCGGGTAAGCATCACTCCCGTAGCGCCCGGCATCCAGCGCAACGAATACACGCTCTGCCACCGTTACCCGGCCTTCGGAAGGTATGTGCTGAGTTTCCAGGACGTCAACCGCGTCCGCAACGTCCGGAATATTCCGGGATCGGTGAATATCCCCTTCAGCGTATTCACCTCCTTTTCCCTCGTTAACCCGATCCTGAACGGCTGCAACAGCAGCCCCGAACTGACCCAGGATCCTATCGATAACGCCTGTATCGGCTCCGTATGGACGCACAACCCGGGTGCCTTCGACGTCGACGGCGACAGCCTCGCCTTCGAGTTCACGGTCCCCACCTTCGCCCCGCGGCAGGAGATCGCCAACTACGTGCTGCCCAATATGGTCAGCGGTTCGAGCGGCAGCTTGGAAATCGATCCCCAGACCGGACAGATCACCTGGGACACTCCAACCCTGCCCGGGGAATACAACCTGGCCTTCCTGATCAAATCCTTCCGTAACGGCATTCCGCTGGACACCCTGGTGCGGGATATGCAGATATTCGTAGACGATTGCTCGAACGAGCCGCCCGTGATCGAGATTGAGCGGGAACAGATCTGCGTCGTCGCCGGCGAACTCGTGGAATTCGACGTGGTGGCCACCGCTCCCCTGACGGAAGCTGACCAGCTGATCACCCTCACCGCCAGCGGCCGCCCCTTCGATTTGGCCGATAATCCGGCGACCTTCACCCCGGTGGCCACCGCCCCGGAACCGGACCCCGTCCGCAAAACCTTCCGCTGGCAGACCAGCTGCGCCGATATCAGCAACCAGGAATACTTTGTCGTCCTGCGGGCCGTGGATACGGGTGACCCGCGACCGGCCGGACTGGCTACGCTCCGTACCGTGAGCATTAAGGTGGTGGCACCGCCTCCCACCGACCTGCAGGCCACCCCGGACGAGGACCAGGTTACCGTGACCTGGGCTAATCCGTACGGGTGTCAGGACAGCGACGACCCCGACTTTCTGGGCTTTACCGTCTGGCGACGGGAGGGGAGCAACAATTTTCCGCCCGACACCTGTCAGACCGGCCTCGCGGGGCGGGGGTACACCCGCCTTACTCCCGGCGAAGTCACGGATATCGCGGACGGCCGTTACTTCTACACGGATACCGACGTGCAGCGCGGCCGTACATACTGTTACCGGGTACTGGCGGTGATGGCGCGCCGTACGCCGAGCACCGGCCTGATCTTTGAGGAGATCGAATCCCTGCCCTCAGAGGAAATCTGCGCCCAGCTCGCCCGCGACATCCCTTTGTTGACCAAGGTGGACGTGGTTACCACCAGTGCGACGACCGGGCAGGTGGACATCTGCTGGATCCTGCCCCGCGCGGACGTTCTGGACACGCTGCTCAACACCGGCCCCTATCGCTACGTACTCAGCCGCGCTACCGGCCAGACCGCCGCGCCGGAAGACTTCGAGCCGATCCAGACCTATACTACGACCTTCTACGCCGAGGCCGTAGACACCTGCTTCACCGATACTAACCTGAATACCGAAGGAGAGGCCTATAGCTACCGCATCGACCTGTTCGTGGAAGACGAGACCGAACCGGTAGGGGAGGCCCCGCCCGCGAGCACGGTTCGCCTGGCGGGCGCACCGACCGACCGGGCCATCGACCTGGACTGGATGGAACTCGTGCCCTGGTACAACCTGAGCTACGACATCTTCCGCCGCCTGCCCGGCGCCACGACCTACGACAGTCTGACGACCGTTACGGACAACACCTACCGGGATGAGGGATTGACCAACGGAGAGGAATACTGCTACTACATCCGCGCGGTAGGATCCTATAACGTGGAGGATATTCCCAGTCCGCTGTTGAACCGCAGCCAGGAGGTGTGCGCGGTCCCCGCGGACAATGTACCGCCCTGTCCGCCGGTGATCACGGTGGAGTCCGCCTGTGACCGGGGCATCGACTGCACCGACGAAACCAACCTATTCAATACCGTTCGCTGGACCGGATCCCAGGAGGTGTGCGGGGACGACGACGTAGCCCTATACAGGGTCTACTTCGCGCCGGATAGTTCCGCGGCACCTGCGCTCGTCGCCCAGATCGAAAGCACGGAGCTGTTCAACTTCGATCATTTCCCGCAAACCGGCATCGTCGGTTGCTACACCGTGATCGCAGTGGATGGCAACGGTAACGAGAGCCTGCCCAGTAACCAGGTGTGCGTAACCAACTGCCCGATCTACGACCTGCCAAACGCCTTCACGCCGAATGGGGACCGGCAGAATGACCTGTTCGTACCCCGCGGACTCTGCTTCGTGGAGCGGGTGGACTTCAAGATCTTCAACCGCTGGGGCCAGCTGGTCTTTGAGTCTACCGACCCCGCCCTGAACTGGGACGGTGCCAACCTGAACGGCGAGGCGCTGCCCTCGGGAACCTATTACTACGTGGGAACCGTCTTCGAGCGGCGGCTAGACGGCATCATGGCGGGGGAAGCGCCCGTAAGTGGCTACATCGAGCTGATCACCAATCAGTGATTTCCCGCTTGAGGTGTGGCCAGCGGCCCGGCTTCAGCCATAGGCCGTAGGCCAGGGCGGTCCAGAAGGTAAACATCGCGTAGACCAGCGCGGGCTTCAGTGCCTGCTCGTTGTCCAGAAAGGTGCCTGCGATCACGAAGGCCAGGCTGGTGTTTTGAATGCCCACCTCGATGCCGAGGGTGAGCTGGTCATCGCGGCGCATTCCCAACAGCCCGCCGAAGATGCGGCCCATGGACAGCGCGAGGAGGTTGATGGCCAGTCCGGCGGGCAGGAGCACCAGGACTTCCCGGATGGTCAGCGCGCTTCCACCCTGGTCCGGGGGCGCGAGCACCTTCAGCAGAAATACCACGGCGAGCAGGACCATGGCCCCGCGCCGGAAGTGGGGCTGCAGCCGGGTAGCCACCTTCGGTGCCACGCGGCGGAAGGCCATGCCCGCCAGTACCGGCAGCAACACGATCAGAAAAATCCGGAAGGCGGTCGGGAAGAGCGGGAGGTGGGCCGTAGCGCTGCCCGGAAAGAAACGCTCCAGCGCCAGGTTGACGATCAGCGGTACCGTAACCAGGGCCAGCGTGGAGTTACAGATGGTCAGGCTTACGGCCAGGGCCGTATTGGCCCGCAGGAGGAAGGATAGAAAATTACTGGACAGGCCGCCGGGACAGGCGGCGAGCACAAGGAAGCCCAGGGCAA
>JBGTHX010000101.1:0-4647 GCA_041746055.1 Lewinella sp.
CTCCCGGACAAACAGGATAGCAAGCAGTACGAAAAATGTTCTCATCAACTAAGTGGTTTGGCGTCGTAAGTGGTAATAGCCGGCAGGTATAATAACGCGATCTGGCCGCCTAACTTGTCCTGCCGGGGGGTATAGACCTCCCCTACCCTGTAAAATCCAGCCTCAGGGGGGAACGGTTCGACCAAGGTAGGGGTAAATCGACAATCCGCGGGCGTTGCGTGTGAACCAGGGACGGGGTAAAACGACTTTCCCTGCAAAGATCTATCATCATGATTCACCGCCTCCTTCCCCTGGCCCTGCTTGCCCTCCTCTGCACCTGCGGACCCGCCAACCGGCAGGACCTGGACCTGAGCGACGAGGTCATCGAAAATCCCGCCGACGGCGTCGGCCACTATGTCTACGCGATCAATCTTCCGGCCGAAGTGGCGCCTGGAGAACGCTTCGAAGCCCAGATGGAATGGCGCACCGTGGGGGGCGTGGACCCCAACGCCCGCTACACCATGGATGTGGTGTTGGAGGGGCCGCAGCGCAAGGTTTGGTCTTTGCCCGCAGGCGCCAACACCGTGGGAGAATTGCATTTGGCGAACTGGTTGAGCTACCCCTTTACCGTGCCCGCCGACTTCCCGACCGGGACCTACACCTTCGGCGTGCGGCTGCGCGACGAGAATCGTGACGGGGTGCAGGTTCCGCTGGCGTTCAAGGAATCGCGCCGCATGGACGAGGGCTTCTACCGGCTGGCGGAAATTACCGTCCGCTAAGCCTCGACGTAGAAATCATCCAGCTTGCGCTCCTGCGGGGGGCCGAGTTTTCCGACCGACTTGGCCACGAGCATGGCCACGGTAGCGTCTCCCGTCACGTTGGCCACGGTCCGGCACATATCCAGCGGACGGTCCACGGCGAAGATGAGCGCCAGCCCCACTTCCGGGATACCGACCTGTCCGAGTACGATCACCAGCATGACCATGCCCGCTCCGGGCACCGCAGCCGAACCGATACTGGCGGCCAGGGCGGTGATGATAATCGTAATCTGGTCACCGAGGTCGAGCCCCATACCGTAGGCCTGTGCGATGAAGACCGCCGCTACGGCCTGGTACAGACTGGTGCCGTCCATATTGATGGTGGCGCCGATGGGGAGCACGAAACTCGTCACCTCCTCTTCCACGCCCAGGTGCTCTTCCACCCGCTCCATCGTCACGGGCAGGGTGGCCGCGCTGGAGCTGGTGCTGAAGGCTAGTAACTGGGCCGGGCTAATGCCGGCGAAAAACTCCCGGTAGCCACAGCCGGTGAAGGTCTTGACCAGCATCGGATACACTGCGAAGATCATGATGGATAATCCACCCAGTACGCACAAGCTGTACATGATGAGGGCGACGAAGAGGTCCTTACTGGGTGCTTCCACCACCAGCGAGGCCAACAACGCGAAGACGCCGATCGGGGCGGTCAGCATGATGAGATCGATCAGCTTGAGCACCACCTCGTTGACCCCGTCGAAAAAATCCTTGACCGGCTGGGCGCGCTTCGGGTCGATGAGGATGAGGCCGACGGCGAAGAAGATCACGAAAAAGATCACCTGCAGCATGTTCCCGTTGCTGCTCGCGGCCCCGACGATGTTATCGGGTACCAGGTCGACCAGGGCCTGGAGCGGACCGGCTTCCGCCTGGGCCGAGGCGGCGGAGATCTGGTTGCCGGCGTCGAGGGCGAAGTCGTTGAGCAAATTTTCGCGGGTGGTCTCGTCGATGCTGCGGCCGGGGGCCACGACATTGACGATGACCAGGCCGATGACGATGGCCACCACGGTCGTGAGCACGTACAGGCCGATGGTGCGCAGGCCCATGTCGCTCAGCTTGGAGATATCCTTCAGGTCGGTGATGCCCTTGATGAGGGAAGCGACGATGAGCGGGATGGCGATGAGCTTCAGGCTGTTGATGAAGATCGTGCCGAAGGGCTTGATCCAGTCGCTGACGAAGCCGCCCCACCCCAGCGAGGCGGCCAGGACGCCGAAGCCGACGCCCAGGGCCATGCCAATCAGAATTTGCCAGTGGAGTGCCAGTCGGTTCATGCGGGGTGATTGTGCGCCGGCCTAGCCGAGCAGGTTGGGGTACTCGTCTTCGGGCGGCTTGGGCACCGGATGGATCATGGGCAGGTCGACCAACTTGGCCTCCTTGGGGCCGATGGTGATGAACCGCAGGAAGCCGCCGTGGGCCTCGGCGATGTGGCGCGCGAAGGTGCGGAAGTTGTGGTAGTACAGGTAGCCGTAGGGAGCGCGCAGCTTGGGCAGGATCTGGTTCAGGCGGGAGAGTTCCTTGATGATGAATTGCTCCCGTTGCTCGGTGCCGTTCTGCATGCCGTTGTAGAGCTGGCGGATGCGCTCGGAAAGGCCGGCATCGATCTTTTCGTAGAAGGCGTTGAGGCGTCCGCGGTTGTTGTAGCTGCGGATGTCGGCCAGGCGCTGGGCTTCGGTAAGTTCCACCTCGTCGAGGACGTTATCCGCGGCACCTACCAGGATCACGATCAGGGGTATGGCGTCGAACATCAGTTGTTGCTCCCCCTCGGTAAGGGTGTTAAACTCTCTCAGCATTACTTTCTACTTTGGGCCAACAAACATACAGCGTACGTCCGAAGCCCATGCAGCAATTACTCCTTTTTTTGATGGCGGTGGTCGCAGGTGCTATGCTGGCCGTGCAGGCCGGGCTCAACAGCGCGATGGGCAAGGCCGTGAGCAGTCCGGTCTACGGCGCCCTCATCTCCTTCGTGGCCGGGGGCATCGCGCTGTTCGCCTACTGCCTGGTATCCGGCGTCCCGCTGGGTAATGTGCGACGGGCCTTCGAGCTGCCGTGGTACTACTGGCTGGGCGGCGTGCTGGGCGGTTTTTACGTCTTCGCCATCATCGTGCTGGCGCCCCGGCTGGGCGTGGCGGTGACCATCGCCCTTACCGTGGCCGGACAAATGATCTTCAGTCTGGTCATCGACCACTTCGGAATGATGGGCATGCCGGTACACCCGGTCAACGGCTGGCGGGTGGTCGGCGTAGCCGCGATTATCGCCGGGGTGGTGTTGCTGCGCAGTAATTGAGATGCGTTACCTTTGCGGTCTATGGGATGGTTCAAACGACTCAAGGACGGTATTCAGACCGCGACGCGTAACAAAAAGGAGGCCCCGGAGGGACTCTGGTACAAATGCCCGCGCTGCAGTGAGACCGTTACCCGCAAGGAACTGCGGGAGAATTTCTACAAGTGCCCGAGTTGCAACTACCACGAGCGCGTCGGCTCCCAGGAGTACTTCGACCTGCTCTTCGACGGCAACTTCGAGGAATACGAGGCCAACATGGAGGCCGTGGACGTACTGCAGTTCAAGGATCTCAAGTCCTATAAAGACCGCCTGAAGTCGGCCAAGAAGAAGACCGGCCTCAGCGATGCGATCCGCGTTGCCCGCGGCAAGCTGAACCGCCGCCCCCTGCTGGTGGCCTGCATGGACTTCAGCTTCATCGGCGGCAGTATGGGTAGCGTGGTCGGCGAGAAGATCGCCTTCGCCATCGACGAGGCCCGCAAGACCCGCACGCCCCTCCTCATCATCAGCAAGACCGGCGGCGCCCGCATGATGGAGGCCGCCTTCAGCCTGATGCAGATGGCCAAGACCAGCGCCAAGCTGAGCCAGCTGGCCCGCGCCGGGGTCCCCTACTTCAGCCTGATGACCGATCCCACCACGGGCGGAGTTACGGCCAGCTACGCTATGCTCGGGGACATCAACCTCGCCGAACCCGAGGCACTCATCGCCTTCGCCGGCCCCCGGGTGGTGAAGGAAACGATCAAGAAGGAACTGCCGGAAGGCTTCCAGACTTCGGAATTCCTGCTGGAACACGGCTTTCTCGACTTTATTGTCGACCGCTCCGAGCTCGTCGAACGGCTCGGCGACCTGCTGCACCTCTTCGAATCGGCCAAGGCCACGGAATAAACCGACTCAGGCGAAGGCCTCCCGGTCCGCCCGTCCCCGGAAGCGCTCCCGGACCCACCGTGCCACGTAAACGCCCAGCCGTATCCATCCCAGCGGCGGCTGCAGGCTCCCGATGAGGCGGACCGCCCCCGCTACCAGCTCCAAGAAGTAAGCGGCCCCCGCGGTAATCCGCGCGAGCTCCGCTCCGTGGAGGGCCAGGTCCTCACCGGTAACTGCCGCATCCGCCACGTTCACCACGTCGAAGTCGAGCGCGTACCGGGTCACCATGGCCGGTACCCGCCCCGCGACCGGGGCGCCCAGGGTTACGAAGGGTCGCCCAAGCAGCAGGTGCCCGAAGTAGCGGAAACCGGAGAAGAACAATCCCATCCCTTCCTGCAGGCGCCGGGCCACTACCTTCACGAAGTCGAATACCGCCCCCAGGACATCCAGGGCGCGCCGTGCAATCCAGGCAATCACCCGGCCCACGGCGCGGAACGCTCCCCGCACCAGGCTGCGGACCCCGTAGTAAACCCTCCGCCACTTATGCTGCTGGGGATCGCCGTAGGCGGCTTTCACCTCGCGTTGCCGGTCCGCGAAGTCGCGGTCCAGGTCCTGCTCCCGGCCCGCGGCCCGGATGTCCTCCCATAGCGCGGCTTCCTCACGTTCCGTCTCCTCCGCCGGGGGTGGCGCGTAGCGGTCGAGCAGCCGGCCCACCAG
>JBGTHX010000102.1:0-4219 GCA_041746055.1 Lewinella sp.
CCTGCAGGAGAAACTGAACGACTTCCACGTGAGCGGCACCTTCCCCGTACACGCCACCATCCTCACCCCCCTAAAGCGGGGCGGTGACCCCGAGGTGACCATCGACTTCCGGCTGGCCGGACAGGACGTGCGCGTCAAGCAGTACAACTTCAGTGACGTTCACACCCGTGGCCGCATCGTGAACCGGCTGGAACCCTGGGAGGGTGGCATCCCGGGCAGCAAGAAGGATATGCGGGTGACCCTCGATTCCGCCACTACCCGCTACCTGGGGGCCAGGATCGAGACCCCCCACGCCGAGGTGGCCGTGTTCGGCCGCGACGCCCGCCTGCGCGCTCCCCTGCGCATCTCGGGGCCGGCCGCGGCGGTGAGCGACTACCTGGAGAACCAGAACTTCTTCTTCGACCGCGGCTCCTTCGTGCTGGATACAAAGATCGACGCCTCCCTGCTATCCTTTGAGGACATGGCCACGAACAGCGGGGGTACGATGACCTTCCGCGACCTGGACGTGGTGTACCGCCCCGCGGCGGTCCGCTTCCCCTTCCAGGGCATCGAGGTCACCAAGGACAATCAGGACATCACCTTTCGCATCGAAAGCTACCCCATGAGCACCGGCTTCAGTTTCGAGCTGCTGGGGCAGGTGGACAACCTGACGCCGCTGCTGATCGACGTGCCCGGTGCCTCGCTGCACTCGGACGTGACCCTGCTGTCGCCGCGCATCGACTGGGCCGACTTCCTGGGCTTCTTCGGCGACGGGGGCTACTTCGCCTCCGACGAGACCGCGCCCCCCGCCCCGGATGCGTCTGCCGTGGACATTAACCAGCAGACCAGCGCCATGAAGCAGGCCCTGACCGGTATCCAGGAAACCTTCCACCCGCGCATCCACGCCACCTTCGACACCGTGGCCTACTACGACGTACTGACGGTGTACAACTTCGATACCGGCCTCAATTTCGCCGGAGACACGCTGGTCCTGCAGGAGACCTCCTTCAACTGGGCCGGCAGCGATATGCGCCTCGGCGCCCAGCTGGACCTGGCCCGCAACGGACAAACCCCCTTCCACGTCATGGTGCAGGGCGAGCACATCAACCTGAACGCCCTGCGCTCCTCCCTGGACTACTTCGGCGTCCAGATCCCGGCGGGCATCGGCCAGCTGCCGGAGGACCTGAGCATCGACTTCAGTCACACCGGCCGCATCGCCGACAGCCTCGGTATCGAGCCGGGCTTCAACACGGGCCGGCTGGTCTTCAACGACGGCCGCGACCACCTCTTCAACGGCCTGCTGCAGTACGAACCCGGCCCGGGAGGCCTCTCGACCAACCTACACCTGGCCGGCGACCCGAGCCTGGTCAACGACCTCTTTAGTTCGGACAACTTCTTCTTCGGTACGGGCACCTTCGCCATCGACTTCTGTATAGATGGTAACCCCGCCGACGTGGAAGAGCTACTCCGCAACGGCGAGCTGCACCTGCGCATCGACAGCAGCCGCGTGGACTACCGTCCGGGTGAGGTATTCGTACCGGTACAGGCCTTCGAGGTGAACGTAAAGGGCGGCCGTGCCGACTACCGCATGCACCTGCTCACCGAGGTGGGCCGCCGCTCCGTGGAATTCACCGGCGACCTGGACCACTTCACCGCCTTCATGTACCCCGAGCGCGGGGAGAACTTCACGATGCGCACCGATGCCGTGGCGTCCAATCTGCGTTGGTCGGACCTGCGCGATTTCGTACAGATGAAAACGGGCGGGGAGCCGGATACCACGGGGGCTCCCTTCAATCCGCAGAGCCTCCTGTCGGCCACCACGGGCGTATTCGAATCCTTCCGCCCCGACGTGAGCCTGCGCGTCGATACCTTCTGGGCCGGCAGCTCCTCTCCCCTGCTCGACCTTCATTCCGGTTTTCGACTGCGCGATTCCACGATGCTGCTGCTCGAAAAGTCGGGGTTCACCCTCGAGGGCGGCAACGTGGAGTTCGACGCCACCTACGCCCTGGACAATAAGGTCACCTCCCCCTTCACCGCCGACTGGAGCACCGACACCCTCGCGCTGGAGGATGTACTCCAGGAACTCCGGTTCCTGGAAGTGCCCATTCCGGAGGACGTGGGCGTGCTGCGTGGCAAGCTCACCATGCAGGGGCACGTGGAGGGCATGCTCAACGAACAGACCGGTGTACCCGTGATGGACAGTACCTACGGATCGGTCACCTACCATCTCGAGGATGCGGAACTGGCCGACTGGCCGGTGCTCCAGGAGGTGGGTAAAAAGGCCAAAATGGCCCACCGCTTCGAGCGGCTCCGTTTCGCCCCCCTCAGCGGAACGGTCCTAATCGACAGCGGCCGGGTCGTCATGCCCCGGATGGAGATCCAGTCCACCGCCCTGCAGCTATTCGTGGAGGGCGGCTTTATGCCCGGACAGGGGCCGGACCTGTTGGTTTCCGTCCCGCTGAGCAATATCGGCCGCGGGGTGCTTACCCAGGCCCCCGATACTACCGGTTATGCGCAGTCGGGCTGGAAGGTGTACCTGGTGCAGGAGCCCGGCAAGGACGGGGTGACCAAGACCAAGTTCCGCCTCGGCCGCCGCCGCTATTACAAGGACCGGGGCCGGCTGGAGGAGTGGCGTCGGCTGCGGGAGCAGGCGCGGGCAGCGCGGCGGGAGAAGCGGCGGCGGGATTGAGCGGACCCGGCCTACGCCGTAGAAATCCTTTAGTATGTACAGGTCACGGTTTCGGCGATTTACGCCCTGCCGGGTGGGATCGTAGCCTTTGTGGGCCGGGATCAGAGTGATAGCCTTGGCCTTTTCCACCGACTGAAGTGCGGCAACGCAGCCCGCCTTGAGGAAGTTAGCCGGGGGTGCAACAATCACATAGATTCAAGCTGTCACGGTGGGGCGCGCGAAAAGCGAAGCCCGGATGGTGCGAATAGTGCTGAATCTGCCTTGTGAAGTGGAAGGAGTCTGTTTTCCTGGGATCGGGCTCCCTGATTTTGGAAGGATACCTAACGTTGTACTAACACAAGCTGGCATAAAATATTGATCCTTGATTACTGATGTTTGCTTATAACTTACTCTTAAGTAAGACTTTGAAAACACCTTCCTGCTAATTCTTGGTGTTCAGGTGTTGAGGTATTCAGCGGCCGACAGGACGGGAAGTTTGGCGGAAGCAAAATCCCGCTGGTTGCGCGTGATGATCACCATCGAGCCACTCTCCAGCGCGGAATAGTACTGCAGGGAATCCTCGAAGTCAGTGAAAGCGTCGTCGTTGAGCGCGAGCCGCACTACCCTACCGCTCAGGTCAACCACCCGCACTACGAGGGCCAGATCGCGCAGCACCCGCACGGCCGCAAGCCGGTCGAGTTGCCGCCCGAGGATGTAGTTGGCGTTGGCGAAGGTCAGGGCGGAAACGTAGAGTTCCAGTTCCCCGCGGTCGGCGCGGGAAAACAGCTCCGCCGCAGCTGGATATTCTTTGCGCCGGCCCAGCAGGTCCAGGACGATGTTGATATCTACAAACAGCCGGCTCATTGGTACTTATCGCTCAGGTAGTCCGCGTAGCCCGAGCCCTGCCCGTTATCCTCTTCCGGCAAATTAACGACGCCGCTGAGGCGGTCCACCAGGGGAGTATAAGCGGGTGCAACTCCCCTACCCTCCACCTGGGTAAGTGACGCCAGGTACTGCTCGATCATACGGGATAGACTGGTCTCCCGCTCCCGGGCGTACTCTTTGGCCCGGTCGATAACCGCGGCGTTGAGACTCAAGGTGAGTTTACGGTCCATGTTGATAGTTGTACGTGCAGATTATTAACAAACATACGTATAAAATTGATTGGCCGATTGGTTTGTCTGTCCTACAGTGGAAAAGAGCTTCGCCATCATCTATCTGTCGCCCCCACATAAGCTGGTTAGCATGGGTTCACCGAAGGGGTGCTAGCACTCTTACGTCGTGGTTTTGTCATGCATTTTAGGTACGCCGCGAGGTTACAAAAACTACCCGACAATCAGGAAAATGAAACGTAGAAAAATAAAATCCAGATGACATTTCGCGTAACAACCTGAACACCATCTAATTATCGCGTTTATCTAGGTTACACTCCAGCAGTTCCCCGGGTAAGCTGTGCACGTCCTGTAGCCCAAAAATCCACTCCGTAACCTGAGCTGCCCACCCCGCCGGGAGTAGCTTCGTGGAATGGGCAAAAAAGGGTACCAGCAGTATTGGTCGGAACTCACCCTGGAT
>JBGTHX010000103.1:0-5849 GCA_041746055.1 Lewinella sp.
GACCGGGCAGTGATCGAAACCTCGGCCGCCTGCGGGCTCCACCTCGTGCCCGAAGCCCGCCGGCATCCCGGCGTGACCACCACGCTCGGGGTGGGAATGCTGGTGGACGATGCCCTCTCCCACGGGGTGGAATCCATTACCCTGCTCCTCGGAGGCAGTGCTACCAACGATGGAGGTGCCGGGATGGCCGCCGCCCTGGGCTACCGCTTCTACAGTAAGGAAGGCTATCCCTTCGTCCCGGCGGGCGAGAGCCTCTGGCTGGTGGACCGGATCGCCGGACCGGAACGACATCCCGGGCTCGCGACCACCCGCATCACGGCCCTGTGTGACGTCGACAATCCGCTCACCGGACCGCGGGGGGCTACCTACACCTACGCCGCGCAGAAGGGCGCGTCCCCGGAAGATCTGGAAAGCCTGGAGGCCAACCTCCTGCACCTGGCGAAATTGCTCCGCCGCGATCTCGGGATTGACGTGCTGGAACTGGAAGGCGGGGGCGCGGCCGGCGGACTGGGCGCAGGTGCCGTGGGCTTCCTCGGAGCCAGGCTCGGCCGGGGGACGGAGGGACTCTTTGAAGCCGTGAATTTTAGTGGATTGGCAGAAAAGGCGGACCTCATCATTACCGGGGAGGGCAAGATCGACCGGCAAACCCTGCACGGCAAGGTGGTGTGCGGTGTGCTGTCGCATCACCGGCCGACCATTGCCGTGTGCGGTACCTCGGAGATCACCGCCGGGGAACTGGGGGCGGACGCTATTCTGGCGCTCGATAGGGAGACGGGCGTACGCGGGACAGACCTCTTCACCTACGCCGGTCGCTTGCTGGAAGAAACGGTGGAGCGTCACCTCCGCACTCTTAAGCCACCCAGCAGGCGGCGCGGCGCGTAGGTGAACCCTTTCCGGGCGGGTGCGTGTTACTAGGGAAAATTGATTCCCATGCGCCTGCTGTTTTCCCTGGCCTTGTTACTTGCCCTGGCCTGCAACTCCACTTCCCAAACTACCGCCACCACTTCCGACGTGGCAGCCGGTGTCACCGCTGACTCCCCTGCCTATCGCTACGACCCTCCTGCCACCGAGGGGGAGGTCACTCCGATCGACACTTCCACTGCCTACTGGAAATCCATCCTGAGTGATGAGGAATTCTACGTACTCCGTGAGGATGGCACCGAACGCAGTTTTACCAGCCCCCTGAACGAGGAGAAAGCGGCCGGCGTATTTGCCTGCCGGGCGTGCGGCCTGCCGCTCTTCAGCAGCAGTACCAAGTTTGAGTCCGGTACGGGCTGGCCCAGCTTCTACGAGCCCATCAATGCCGCTTACGTCCACGAGGAGACCGACAACCGCTACGGCATGGCCCGTACCGAGGTAAGCTGCGCCCGCTGCGGTGGCCACCAAGGACACATCTTTTCCGACGGCCCCCAACCTACGGGACTGCGGTACTGCATCAACGGAGTGGCCCTGAACTTTGTGCCGGAAGCGGATCTGTAAGCTATATTTGCCGCCCCGCCCGGCAGGGCCGGGTCCCAGCCCCATAGTTCAAGGGATAGAACGTTGGTTTCCTAAACCGAAAATGCAAGTTCGAGTCTTGCTGGGGCTACCACCTTGTTAATGCCGAACCCGTCACGAACATAGGGGGGGTAGTTTGGCTTTGATTATTGTGGATGCTTGAAGTTTTAACTTTCCAAGCACCCGGTTTATCAAAGCTAACTACCAACTCCTATGAAATCAACTCTACTCTTCAGCTTCATGCTGGTGTTTTTGTCATTCGGGGTCACCGCTCAGGAGATCCAGAACCCCTGCATTGGAACCAACAATGTGCCCAGCATCAACAATTTTATAGCCGGATTCAGAGGGCAGGCGTCCTTTGAACCTGGTGCTACTCTGGCAGACTGCGTCAGGTTGACAGGGCGTGGTACTAGCATTACGATCGCTAACGCCGTTTCCGCCAGTGGACAGGAAGGCTCGATCGCTACCGTAACGGTGTTTCTGGGCCAATTCCCAAACCCGGTGGCTATTATACCCATCACCGCGGGAACCAATGCAGAAATACCCGTTGGATTCGGCGCGAACGTGGGGTTCATCTTTGAATTCGACAATCCCGGAACCTTCACGCTCACGCTGAGTGGCTTCGATAGTGGGAACGGTAACGGTAACAACACGGCAGTGACCGTTATCGTCGCAGAAGAAGAAGGTCTCCCCGTAACCTGGACGCAGGACCTCACCGCCGAGCCCTTCGGAGAACTCCTCAAGATGCACTACGCCGTTTCCGAGCAGGTGGACGTGGCCGGCTACGAACTGGAAGCCGCTTACGAGGATGAAAACTTCGTCAAGGTGAAGGACATCGCCTACCAGGAGAATGGCAGCCTCGAGACGGACTACACCGTAGTGACCAACTATCCGCTGAAGTCCGCCTACTACCGGATCAAACAACTGGACTACGACGGCAAGTATGATTACAGCAACATCGTGTACGTGGACGGGGCAGCAGGTTCCGCCCAGTCCATGTTGGTATTTCCCAACCCCGCCACGAGTCGCGTAAGTCTTTCCCTTCCCGCGGGGATCACTACCGTCGACCTGATCAGTGCTTCCGGACAGCGTGTGCGTACCTACGGACGCGATGAGGCGAGCCGCGGTCTGGATGTCAGCAACGTACCGAACGGCATTTACCTGCTGCGGGCCATTGGCTCCTCCTCCGACCGGGGCGACGTGCAACGACTGGTGGTGCGGCACTAATGGTGCCCTTACAATTCCGTTAATCCTGACGTGGGGATGCCGTTACCGGTGTCCCCACGTTTCGTATAGGGGATCGCCCTTGCTGCTGAAGCCCATGTGGTGCCACTCGTTGTTGCGGATCTTGTAGTCGAAACTGAGCTGATCACCCACCCGATGCGGGTCACGGCTGAAAAATTCAATCTTCTCCACGTACTGCGGCTCTTCGGCGGTGTAGGTGCCGCCGCCCGTGCCCAGCATTTCCTGCGTTTCGGTGTTGTAGGCGATCCACTGGAAGCGACTGCCGGTAAGGATCTTCATCGTACGGCGGGGGCCGGCGGGCTCCCGGCGGCGCATCTCTCCATCCTGTTTGCGTCCGGTGATTTGCCAGGCTCCGGCCAGCGGTCCGGTACCGTCGTCCACACGTTGCCAAACTTTGTCGCCGTTGAAAACCAGCAGCGTGCCGTCCAGTAAAAAGGGGATAGGCTTGGTCTCGTTGACGTTCGACGGCGTGGAGGAATCCCACTCGTAGGTTACCTGCAGCGTATCGCCCCGGAGGGTGTAACTACCCCCCAGTGTGGCGATGAAGCCGGTGTCCTGCACATTGTAGGCAGTCATGGAGAAATAGCCATCCTGGATGAGCATCGACAGTACATTCTCCGTACCATCCGGATCGGAGAAGGTGGATTGCCACGCGCCCTGCAGCGCGCTGGCTCTATCCTGGGCGCCGATGGAAACCAGCGGGAGCAGTAAAAGGGAGAATATCAGTTGTTTCATAGCGTTAGTCTCTCGGCAAAGAACGGCATCCATCCCCCGATCGTTGTATCTTCGTTTCCAAACAATCCGAGGTGACTTACATTATACCAGTGTAGTCACCGACAACACGGTTTCTTTACCCCACTTGACCCTATGGGACTCCGCAAAAAAGCTCGACTTATCATTTACCGTTTTCGCGAGCGAGGCCTGGAAGTGTTCCTGACCCAGCAGAGCGAGCAGTGGGGCTTGCCGGGCGGTGACCTGACGGTCGACAGTCCGGACCTTATCTCCCTGGAGCCGGCCGAAGACCGGGAAGAAGCGTTTGCCGTAGAGGGAGACTGGCACGAGATCCCCAGCCTCAAGCAAATGCTTTACGAGGACGCCGGAGAATTGAAGGAACGGCTCAAAGAACTTGAATCCGGCACCTTTCTTACCATCAAGGACGCCCTTAAGAACCACCTCAGCCCGGGCCAGGTGCAATTTTTGCGGGAACTGGTTGAAGTGGTCAC
Organism: Lewinella sp.; assembly: GCA_041746055.1. Classification (GTDB taxonomy): domain Bacteria; phylum Bacteroidota; class Bacteroidia; order Chitinophagales; family Saprospiraceae; genus Neolewinella. The sequence continues at coordinate 3,966 of JBGTHX010000103.1, forward strand.
CGACCGCAACTCCGTCAGGGACATCTGACCCGCCACGCGGCCGCCAGGTAGAGCCGTTCGCCATTGACCCGGCACCCGCGCACCGCCGCCTCCGTACTGTCGCGTTGCATAGCCCGGCGCGGACCATCGCCCGTCAGTACATCATAAAGCAGAATAAAATCTCCCCTTTCCTCCGCCGGATAGGGGATTTTTGTTTCCCGGACATTGCGGGAGGTAAAGGGGTGGATACGGTGGTAATAATCCACCACAGCCTCGGCGAGTGGGTGGACGGCATATCGCCCGGTTGAGGATAGCATGGCCAGGTTTCGTCCGTCGCCGAAGGTCAGCGGATCCACGAAGCGATGCTGTACACTGCTGCCGCCGAGTGACACCACCGCGGCACCCACGATCGCGAGTTTGGCGAATCGACCGGGGGCAAGTTCCCAGAGCTCCGCTGCGCCCAGGCCGGTCAGCAGCCAGATCCCCGGGAGCGTAAAGAACAGCAGGCGCGGCATCAGGCTGTACTGCCCGAAGGCGGAAGCCGCGAAGGCCAGCAGGAGGGGAGCGATCAACCACCGGCTACCCGGACTCCGGTAGAGCGCTAAGGCGGCCAGCCCCACCCCCCAGATCATGGTGAAGGCGGTAACTCCGAACGACAGCCGCAATACCCCCAGCAGGATCAATCCAATCTGACGTAGGGCTACCACGCTATCCGGAAAGACCAGGAAGAAGGACCGGTGGTAGTCGGTCAGGTAGGGGCTGCTTATCGAGGGTGAGAGGACGGTGAGGTACAGCAGAAGGAAAGAGAGCAGCCAAGCCAGGATGGGCCAGCCCCACTTGCGGTTCTTGAGGAAGCCACGCGCTCCGAGCGTCCCGAGCAAGAACACGGCGGGAAGCGATAGCCACGGCGCGACAACGCCGATCAGGGTCCATTCGCGCAGGATTATTCGGTCCTCCACGATGCCGGTCACGGGGTAGCAAGCCCAGAGCACCGCGGCCAGACCCAGATCGATCCCGTAGGGTTTTACTTCGGTGAGATACCGGAGCACGATCGGATTTACGAAGAGCAGCAGCAACGGCAGTACGGTCCAGTTCCCCAGCCCGTAGCGGCGCCCGGCCAGGGTCAGCCCCGCCGCAGCCAGTAAGCCGCCTAGCAGGGCGGGGATACGCAACGGAGTTTCGGAATAGCCGAAGGTCTCACCGCAGAGTTTGGCCAGCACCAGGTAGAGTGGGGGAGCGTACTGTTCGTGGTCAAGCGGCGAAAACAGGCCGGCGTAAGAACGGTCGAAGAGGTTCCGGGCTACGTTGGCTTCATCCAGAAAGAGCGGGCGGTTGTAGGCCAGGGTGATCCCCCAGAGTACTGCGGTGGCCAGCAGAGTCAGCGGGATCAGCGTGCGGGAGCCGGGAGGTCGGATGAGCGGTGAAGTCTGGTGCAAGGGGCCGTAAAATAACGAAAGCCGCTTCCCCGGGGGAAGCGGCTTCGTCGGGGTGGAGCGGATGACCAGGTTCGAACCGGCGACCTCAACCTTGGCAAGGTTGCGCTCTACCAACTGAGCTACATCCGCGTCTGCTGGCTGCTCAGCCATGCTTCATTTCTAAAGCGGTGCAAATATAGGGACACCCGGAAGGACTATCCAAGCCGAGGACAAAAAATCTTGAAGATCGATCCTTGAGAACGCTTACAGCTTGTAGTGGAAGGTGGCCAGCACGTAGCGGCCGAGGCCGTTACTGATCCGTTCCGAGGTCACGAAAGCCTGTGCCTGCCGGTTGATGATCGTATTCTGGTTCAGGAGATCTTGGCCGCTGATCACGAAATAGTGACCGGCATTCTTGAACGGGCGTAGTTCGATACTGGCCTGCAGGTCGGGGATATTGGTCGCGTTGGCAAAGCTGGCGGCCTCGAAA
>JBGTHX010000104.1:0-3790 GCA_041746055.1 Lewinella sp.
CCAGGGCGGCGCGTACGTCGGCGCGCAGCCGCTGCCGGAAGTGGGGCGCGGAGCCGATGCGCTCGTTGTCGCGGGAGTAGTGTAGCTCCAGCGGAAGTTCTGCTACGCTGTCGGCCACGATGGGGGTGATGGCCCCGCCCCTGGCCATAAGGCCGAGCACCACATTACGACGCCCCACGCTACGGTCGGGGTGGGCGCGCGGACTGTAGGAAGTATTGGCCTTGAGGAGGCCAACGAGGATTGCGGATTCCTGCAGGTTCAGTTTAGCGGCCGGCATGCCGAAGAAGCGGTTGGCGGCCACTTCGATACCGTAGGCGTCCTCCCCGAAGGGCACGGTGTTGAGGTAGAGGTTGAGGAGTTCCTGCTTGGAATAGACGTCTTCCAGCCGGCTGGCGATCACCATCTCCCGCAGTTTCTGCTTCAGGACCCCGAGCCGGTCGTACTGCTGCCGCGGGTAGAGCTGTTTGGCTAGCTGCTGGCTGATCGTGCTGCCGCCGCCTCCGCTGCGGTCGCCCATCAGTACGGTGCGTACGGCCACCCGCAGCAGGGCGCGCAGGTCGATGCCCTGGTGCTCGAAAAAGCGGGCATCCTCGGTGGCGATCAGGGCATCGGTCACGTAGGGACTGATCGCGTCGAGCGGCACGCTCACCCGGTTAACGGTATAGAATTTGCCAAGCAGGGCGCCGTCCTCGGTGAAGATCGAGCTGGCGTCGTCATTTTCCACCTTCGCGAGCTCCGGACGGGAGGGCAGGTGGCCGTAGGCCCCCATCACGACGCCCAGGAAGAGAAAAAGGAAGAAGGCCGCCACCAGGGCGAAGATCATGCCCGCGCCCTGCAGCAATAGTTTACCCTTCGGCTGGGTACGTACGTACTGGAGTCCTTTACGTCCCAGACGGACGGAGACGGTCTTCAATTTCTTGATGAGCGGATGTGGCATAGGTCGGGTTCAACGGCAGTATACAGGTCAAAACACCCCCGCCCGGTATAACGCTGCGGGCACCGGGGGGCTTTAACAAAGCTTAACCCTTCCCGGGGCCCCGCTATTGCACCTGGAACAGCGCATTGGCGAAGAGGAACTTGCCGTTCTCCCAGAAGGCCCGGTAGAGCGGATTGTCGACCAGGTAGATCACCTGACCGCGGCGGATGGGCTCCACCCCAAAGTTCAGGGTTTCCTGGATTTTCTGGTAGGCCTTGTTGCCCACGAATCCGGCTACCGTCGGCTCGCTGCGGATGCGGCCTACGTTCCAGCCGTCTTCGAGGTAGGCGTATGCGTCCTCGCTCACCTTGAGCGAGGAGTAGCTGTTGCCGATGCCGAAGCTAAGCGGGTGAGTGGCGTCCATCTCCACCTGCACGATGGCACCGGGGATGAAGCCGGCAATAAAGCGACGCTCCTGCCCGCCGTATGGCTGCAGGAGTTTCTCCTGCTTGGCCTCCGCCGAGAGCGTGTCCTTGGAAGCGTCCTTTTCCTTTAGTCCGAAGCCTTCCTTTCCGGCCAGGCTGGCGTTAGCACCTCCGAGGGCGATCAGCTTGCCGCCGCCGCTCACCCAGGCGTTCATGGTTTCCAGTTCGTCCGCGGTGAAGCCGTAACGGCCCTCGGGGAGGATCAGGATATCGTAGTCGCCGTCGAAGACGGTGGATACATCGTCCCGGTAGAAGATATTTATGGGATACTCCAGCACCTGCTCGAAGTAGTACCATACCTGTCCGAAGTCGTTGCTCCCCACGCCTTCGCCGGAAAGCACGGCCACCTTCGGCGCGGTGATGAGGGTATAATTGCTGCCGCCCAGGTCGCCGCCCACGTTGGCGCTGAAGCCGGTCTCCAGCACGTCCAGGTCGGCCTCGTGCTCGGTGGTGAGGCGGCGCATTGTGCCGGCGAAGTCGGGGTGGGCGCGGTTATCGCCCCGGTTCACGATCAGGGTGCCGGCGGGGTAGGTGGTGCCGCCGAAGGTGAAGTCGGTCTCGGAAGTCCGCACCTGGATCCCGGCGTGCAGCAGGGCGGCGAGGAAGCGGGCGCTGTTCATGCCCTCCCAGGGCAGGGCCAGGGCGTAGGCGGCGGCGAGGTCCACGCCGTCGAGCGGATTGTCGTAGGCCGGATTTTCCCAGGGCTCGGTGGAGAGCTCCAGGCGGTCGGTGCTGGCGGTGGTCTTCAGGCCGTAGGCCAGGGGGATCGACCAGGCGGTGATGTCGTAGGTCACCGAATCCTCCACTACGGCCGAGGGGTCGAACAGCACCTGGGCGAGGGTCGAGCGCGGCTGGAAGGCGCTGATGATGAGGTCGCCGGCGGCTACTTCGCCGTCGCTCTGGTCGCCGGTCAGGTAATCGGTACCCCGGTAGCCCCGCGACTGGGCGGCGCGGGTGTATTCGATGCCGTTGCGGTCGAGGAGCTGCGTCAGGGCGCGCAATTTGCCGCGGGGATTATCGCCGCTCACGATGTAGGTCTTGAAGTTGCCCTGCGGACTGGTGCGGGCGAGCCGGAAGTAGTTGCCGAACTCCGTAGTGAGCCGGTCGGCCTCGTGCGCGGCGATCTCCACCGTGCTCAGGGCGGTGGTGCGGTGGTGGGCCACGCGGTCTTTGAGGGTGAGGGTGTCTCCGGTGGGGAGGGCTACGGCCCGTCCGCCCCGGCTGCCGCCGCCCTGCTCGTAGGTCATGCCGATGGCGCCGTTGAAGGTGGGATAGGTATCGCCGTAGCTGGGGTAGAGCAGGTCAAAGCGCTCGCGGGTGAAGTACAACCAGCCGTTCTGGTCGAAGTAGCGGGCGTGGTTCTGCCCGATCTCGGTCTGGAAGTTCCCCTGGAAATCGGTGATGTACTCGTGGAAGGGGGCCGCGGCGGGGGCGAAGTAGTAGGGCGAGGTGTAGCCCTGCTCGTGGAGGTCGGCGTGGATGTGCGGCATCCAGCGGTGATACTGTACGATGCGCTGCCGGCTCTCCACCTGCGTCTGCCAGGCCCAGTCGCGGTTGAGGTCGAAGAGGTAGTGGTTCACGCGGCCGCCGGGCCAGGGTTCGCGGTGCTCGCGGGTGGCCGGGTCGGTGTCGGGGATGCGGGTGGCGTTCTGCCGGTACCAGTTGGTATAGCGGTTGTAGCCGTCGGGGTTCTCGCTGGGGTCGAGGAGAACCACTACGTTCTTCAGCCACTCGCTGGTCTCGGCGTTGTCCGGGTTGGCGAGGTCGTAGAGCACGCCCATGCTGGCCTCGGAGCCGGTAGCTTCGTTGCCGTGCACGCTGAAGGAGAGCCACACGATCGCGATATTATCGAGGGTGGGGTCGGTGTCGCCCGGCAGCAGTCCGGCGCGGCGCAGGTTGTTTTCGCGGATAGCGTCGATGCGGGCCAGGTTCTCCGGGGTGCTCACGGTAGCGAGCAGCAGGGGGCGATCCTCATTGGTCGTACCGTACTGTTCGAGGGTGACGCGGGGGCTTTCCTCGGCCACCAGCTGGTAGTAGTCGACCAGCATATTGTGGGGGGTGAAGGTCTCCCCGAGTTCGTGGGGCAGGAATTCGTCGGGGGGCGTGAGTTGGGCCAGGGCGGGGAACGCGGGTGCCAGGGTCAGCAGGAGAAGGAGCAGGCGCATTGGGGTGGGAGTTTCTGGGGCCGCTAAGGTACTGAATGCACGGAATCAGCCGACAACCACCAGGACCTCAGAGCGTGCGGGCACCTCCGAGGGTCCGGGTCGCGGTACCTACCGCACGATTTCCGGACACTCGCAGGTCACCCTTCCTCCGTCGGGCGACGCTGCGAGGTCCTGTCACTGAATCAGCCGATGATCACCAGGACCCCGGAGTGTGCTGGCACCTC
>JBGTHX010000105.1:0-14143 GCA_041746055.1 Lewinella sp.
CGGCAGTTCGCTGCCATCACGGCGGAGGAAGCTCAGGCTGATCTCCCGCACGCGGCCCTGCAGCTTCAGCAAGGGGAAAAGATGGGTATCGTAGTAGATGCGCCCGGCGGGGGTGAGCAGGTCCGGAAAGGAGGTATCGGCGGGCATCTCTTCCGGCCCGTACTGCAGCCACTCCAGCAGCATCTCGTTGATCATCAGCAACTTCCCGTCCCTGTCGGTGATCAGGTACCCGCAGGGGGCATTATCAACGAACCGGCGGGCATGCTCCTCAATCTGTGCCGAAGTCGCTTCGCTTAGCGAAGGGTTGAGGAGATGCATAGGTGAGGGGTTAGAGAAAGGAATCGATGGCGGCAATGGTTTCTGCTGGGCCGCTCAGGTGGGGGCAGTGCCCCCTAGCCTTCATGTAGATAATCTTGCTCCCGGCGATTTGTTCGCACGTGTAAGTACCAACCCACCGATCTGCGATGTTGTCGCGGGTGCATTGCAAAATCAGGCTCGGTACGTCGTGTCTGGCCAGGTCCTCCCGGTTGTCCCCCAGGAAGGTAGCCTGCGCGAAGGCGGCGGCGATCTCCGGGCTCATCCGGCAGAAGGAATTGTAGAGCTCCTCGGCCACTTCGGGCTGATCGGGAGCCCCGGCCACGATGGGCGCCAGGGTACTCGACCAGCCGAGATAATTGCTGCTTAGCTGGTCGAGGAGCGCCTGGATATCTTCCCGGGAAAAGCCGCCGCGGTAGGTACCGTCGTTGACGTAGCGGGGGGAGGGGCCCACCAGAATGGTCTTGGCGAAGCGCCCGGGCAGCAGTTGCGCGGCCATGATGCCGATCATGCAGCTCACCGAATGGCCTACGAAGACGATGTCTCTGAGGTCCAGCTCCTCCACAATCTCCACCAGGTCGGCGGCGTAGCCTTTCAGCTTCTCGTAGCGTTCGCGCACGAAGGGCCGCTGGGCCTTGCCCGCCCCTACGTAATCGAATCGGATCACCCGGTAACGGTCTTCGAAGTGCGGCGCCACGAACCGCCACACCGTTTGGTCGCAGGCGAAGCCGTTGGCGAAAAGCATCGGGGGGGCATCGGAGCGGCCCGTTTCAGTGATGTTATGGTAGTCGATTATCCAGGACATGAGGCAGGTAAAGGAGCGGGTACGCGGGTGCGGGGGCGGGTACCCGAAGCCGGGGTCGAAAGCTGAACTTTCATCCAGCCCCCTTGTCTTACCGTCAAGCAACCGCAAAAAAAATGAACCTAAAAGTAGGGGATAAAGCCCCGCTATTTTCCCTTTACTCGGAAAAACAGGAAATGGTGAGCCTCGAGGGCTTACAGGGACAGCCGGTGGTGGTGCTCTTTTTCCCCCTCGCCTTTACGGGAGTCTGTACGGTGGAACTCTGTACGATCCGCGACGCCCTGGCCGATTACGGCTCCCTTAACGCCTCGGTCGTGGCCATTAGCGTAGACAGCGTATTCACCCTGGCGCGGTTCAAAGCCGCCGAGGGGCTGAACTTCCCCCTGCTCAGCGACTTCAATAAGGAAGTAAGCCGGCAGTACGGCGTCCTGTACGAGACGTTCACGCTCGGCATGCAAGGTGTCAGTAAACGGGCGGCTTTCGTGCTCGATGCGGAGGGAGTCATCCGGTACGCCGAGGTGCTGGAATCCGCCGGCGACCAGCCCGATTATTCGGCGATAAGGGCAACTTTGGCCGACCTGTAGTAGTTTTTTTGTGAATCAGCGCCCCGCAGTATGAGTATTTATGGATCCGGCCAGGAAGAAGTCCTGTTAGAAGAAGACATCGAGATCGGCACCGGCGAGCCTGCCGACCTGATCGTATTTAACGACGACCACAACACCTTCGACTGGGTGATGCAGAGTTTCGTTGAGATCCTCGGTCACAGTACGGAGCAGTCCGAACAACTGGCGCTCATGATTCACCTGAAGGGTAAGGCCACGGTAAAGTCGGCCGCCTTCAACGAGCTGCGGCCCAAGAAGGACGCCCTGTGCGACCGGGGCCTCAGTGCCGTGATCGAGGGTAAAGGATAGGGATGCCCTTTTACCGACTGGACCCCCGGTTCCCGGAATTATTTCCCGACCCCCGCCAGGTCAACCGCGACGGTCCGGCCTGCTTCGGCGGTGACCTTAGCCCCGAACGCCTCTTTAATGCCTACCGACTTGGCTACTTCCCCTGGTTCGCCGAGGGTGAGCCCATTCTGTGGTGGCACCCCGATCCCCGCTTCGTCCTTTACCCCGGCGATCTCCGGGTGAGCAAAAGCATGCGGCCCTATTTCAACCAGGAAAAATATACCGTCACCTTCGACCGACAGTTCCGCCGCGTCATGAAGGCCTGCCGGCAGGTGTACCGCCCGGATCAGCTCGGCAGCTGGATCACTGACGACCTCATCGAAGGCTACGTCGGGCTGCACGACATGGGCATCGCCCACAGCGTCGAGGTATACGAAGGGGAGGAACTGGTGGGCGGGCTCTACGGCCTGGCCCTCGGTAAGGTATTCTTTGGAGAAAGCATGTTCTTCACCCGTCCGAACGCGAGCAAATTCGGCTTCATCAGTCTGGTGCGGCGGTTGGAGGAACGGGAGTACAAGCTGATCGACTGCCAGCAGGAAACCCATCACCTCAAAAGTCTGGGCGGACGTCCGATCACCCGCTCCGCCTTCCTGGATCACCTGGCGGAGATCGACGCGGAAGCCACGGAGCAGGGGACCTGGGACGTGCCGGAGGAAGACTAGAACTCCCGGACGCTGAGGGGGCTGACGAAGCGGTTCATCTCCTCCACGTTGGTTACGCGCATGTCGTCTCCGTCCCATAGCAGCCGGGTACGGCCGCGCAGTTCGTATTCGCCCTCTTCGCCATTGGCTTTGGGGAAGCGGTAGGCATAGCCGCGCACGGCGAGGTTGCCCATCAGGATGGTCTCGGTGAGCGGGCCGGCCTTGCCTAGGTGGCTGCTGGGCTGGTAGCCCTCCTTGATGCCGTTGATCCAGTCCATTTCGTGGGTGGTTTCGACCCGCGCCAGGGTTTCCGGCACGTTGATCTCTTCCATCCGCGTGGTGGGCAGCAGTCGGGGGTTGTTGCCGTAGGTATCGGCCATCAGTTTACCCTTGGTGCCGACCATGAGGAAGCCGCCGTCGCTGTTGCCCATGGGCTCGTCGACGCCGAGTTCTTCGGGGCGGCCGGGGAGGATGCCGCCGTCCGTCCAGATCAGTTCCACGGGTGGTTTGGTGCCGCGCTCGGGGAATTTGACGTGGATCTTGGAGGCGGGAGGGCAGGTCTCCGGGTGGTAGTCCGGGTTCCAGGGCTGGCTGAAGACCTGCGCTACGCTCGCCTCGGCGCTGACCGGGTAGCCGAGCTCCAGGATGTAGAAGGGGGAGTCGATGATGTGGCAGCCCATATCGCCGAGGGCGCCGGTACCGAAGTCCCAGTAGCCCCGCCAGGAGAAGGGGTGGTAGGCGTTGTTGTGCGGCCGCATTTCGGCGATGCCCAGCCAGAGGTTCCAGTCGAAGTCGGCGGGAATCGGATCGGCGCCCTGCGGAGGCATGCCGCCCTGGGGCCATACGGGCCGGTTGGTCCAGGCGTAAACGGTGTGTACGTCACCGATCAGGCCGGACTCGTAGAGTTCCTGGGTGCGGCGGATGCCGTTGCCGCTGGCACCCTGGTTGCCCATCTGGGTGACCAGTTTGGGCTTGTTCTTCGCCATTTCCGTGAGCATGCGGGCTTCGGCGATGGTGCGGGTGAGGGGCTTCTCGATGTAGACGTGCTTGTCGAGGCTCATGGCAGCCAGGCCGGCCGTGGCGTGCATGTGGTCGGGGGTGGTGATCACCACGGCGTCGATGTCTTTTCCGTATTTGTCAAGCATCACGCGGAAATCCCGGTCGTAGGTCGCCTGGGGGAAGCGGTCCCGGCTCTCCTTGGCCCGGCTGTCGTCTACGTCACACAGGGCAATGACGTTTTGGCTCTCCAGCGCCCGGAGGGTGCCGGTGGCCTTGCCGCCCGCGCCTATGGCGGCGATGTTGACGGTGTCCGAGGGGGCTTTATACCCCTTTCCGCCCAGTACGTGCCGGGGGACAATGGTGAACGCGGCCGCGGCGGTGGCGGCGGTGCGCAGAAACTGGCGACGATTCGTCGGAATACTTTGTTTAGGCATGATCATTGGGTTAGGTGAGCAATATACATATTCCGGTAAAATCGCGTAACCCTCTAAATCGATTTAGTGATCCCGGTACCCGAGCTCCGTGACTGCCCGGGGGCTTCGAACCTTTGGCGCACGGCCGGCTTACACGGTGATATGGACCCGACAACCAAAATCAACATCCCCGAAAGCACCCTCGAAAGGGTAGTCATCGTCGGCGGCGGCTTCGGCGGACTGCAACTGGCCCGCAAGCTGGTCAAGGCCGATTTCCAGGTCGTCCTCATCGACCGCAACAACTACCACCAGTTCCAGCCGCTTTTTTACCAGGTGGCCATGGCGGGTCTTGAACCGAGCAGCATCGTCTTCCCCTTCCGCAAGCTGTTCCAGGGGGAGAAGAACATCTTCATCCGCATGGCCGAGGTCACCCACGTCGATCCCGCCGCCCGGCAAATCCAGACCCCCCTGGGGCACTGCAACTACGACCATCTCATCATTGCCACCGGCGCGGACACCAACTACTACGGCAACGAGGAACTGGCGCGCCGGACGCTGCCCATGAAATCGGTATCGGAAGCGCTGTACCTCCGAAACACCATTCTGGACGACTACGAGGATGCCCTCACCACCCCCACCTACGACGACCGGCAGGAGCTGGTCGACATTGTTATCGTGGGCGGCGGGGCCACCGGCGTCGAACTGGCCGGGTCCCTGGCCGAGATGAAGACCCACGTGCTACCGAAGGATTATCCGGAACTGGAGGTGGAGGAGGAATTCGATATCTACCTCATCCAGTCGGGTGACCTGTTGCTGAAGGGCATGAGTGCCGAAAGCAGCCGCAAGGCGCTGAAATACCTCGAGGACCTCGGCGTCAAGGTGCTCCTTAACAGCCGCGTGAATGCTTTCGACGGCCGCGTGGTGACGCTGGACGACGGCCGGACCATCGTGACCCAGAAAGTCATTTGGGCCGCGGGCATCCAGGGAGTGCCGGTGCCGGGCCTCCCGGAAGAATCCGTCACCTACGGCAACCGCCTGGCGGTGGACCGGATGAACCGCGTCAAGGGCACCGAGAACGTCTACGCCATCGGCGACGTGTCCTATATGGAGGAGCCGGATTTTCCCAAGGGGCACCCCCAGGTAGCCCAGGTAGCCATCCAGATGGGTGAACATCTGGCCCGGAATCTCCGCTACCGCCACCTGCGGGGGGAGGAATGGGAGCCCTTTCACTACCACGATAAGGGTAGCATGGCCACCATCGGCCGGGCGCGCGCCGTGGTCGATATCCCCAAACCCGAATACCACTTCGGCGGCATCATGGCCTGGCTCGTATGGCTGCTGGTACACCTCTTCGCCATCCTCGGGACGCGCAACAAGGTGGTGGTCTTCCTAAACTGGCTCTACAACTACATCAACTACAACCAGAGCCTGCGGCTGATCATTCGGCCACGTACCGTTCCGAAAGCTGAGTAGCGGCTAGCTAATCCAACCATCCGATTGCCCGCTTCCGCTCCGAGGTAGAGAAGGCCGACATTTCCAGACCGGGGGTCAGCAGATCGCTCAACTTGACGCTGGTCTTCAGCCAGGACTGGTCGCCGATAATGGCCACGCGCTCGAGGTGCTTGTAGAATTTGAGACTCGACTTTAGGTCGGTCCACCAGTGATTGGTTTTGACGCCCTCGCCGTTGACGATCTCCAGCAGAAGCCGGATGCGGCCGTGGTGACGCACCTTCTCTTCCATGAGGAAGTTGATGCGGTCCAGGTCCGCCTCCCGGATCTGGCCCACGATGGCGAGCCCCAGCAACCGGTCGTCACCCAGGTCCACTTCCCGGACGCCCTCGCCGGGCGTCGTCTCATCCGGCCGGGCCGGCACTTCCTGCAGCCAGCGGTGGGCGAGCTCCCCTTCGTGGAGACGGAAGGTCTTTACATTTACATCGGGGGTAAGCCAGTCGATGCCGCTGCTCAGGGCCGAGAGCCAACCGTGGTCGGTAAGGATGGCGTAGCGGTCGATCTGGTCGAGCAGTTCCCGCTTTTTCTTGAGGATGTTCCAGAAGGATTGGTAGTTGGAGATGCCACTGAGGTTCTTGATGTTTCCTAGCAGCCGCAGCCGCCCGTGGGTGACCACCTTGGCTTCGATGGCCATCAGCAATTTCCGCATGCCTTCTTCGTCGATCTCACCGTCGAGGGTGAAGCCTAACATATCGTCCTTCGAGAGGGGGAAAATCGTGACCATAAGGGGTTTTTTTTAGGTAAACCGTGTGGCGTTTGCAAAGGATTACCCCGGCACCCGAATATCGACGATCGGCGGGATTCCGGAGGCCGTACGTCCCTCCGGTGCCGTTTAACGCCCCCGGCATCGGGGATTCCTTGCGTACCTTTACCCCCGGAAATCCGCCCCAACCGCCCCAGAGCCCCGAACCATGATTACGATGAAGATGGACAAGCGAGGAATAGACGAAGACCCCGATATACTGCCCTTTCTCGGACTGGAAGACGGGGACGAAGAGGCCGTCGACGCCAACACCCCGAGCCCGATCCCCATTCTCGCCCTCAAGAATGCGGTACTCTTTCCCACCATCGTCACGCCGATCAACATTGGCCGTGACCGGTCCATCAAGGCCATCAACGCGGCCTCCGAAGCGCAACGGCTCGTCGCGGTCTTCGCCCAGCGCGACCTTAATATCGAGGAACCCGAAGTCAAGGATCTTTACGAGGTGGGTACCCTGGCCCGCGTCCTCAAGATGCTCCGCATGCCCGACGGCAGCCTGACCGCGGTGCTGCGGGGCGGGCAACGCATTCGTCGCACCTCCGTCACCCAGGAAGAACCGTACATGGCCGGCACCATCGAAGCCGTCGATTACGCCCCGGCCGGTGAAGCAATGACCTTCCAGGCTACGGTAGATAGCATCCGGGACATGGCCGTCCGCGCCGTTGAGCTCAGCCCTAACATCCCCACCGAAGCGCGGGTGATGCTGGACAACATCGAACGACCCAGCCAGCTCCTCAACTTCATCGCCAGCAACCTCAACGGGGAAATGCAGGTGAAACAGAAGCTGCTCGAGACCAGCGACCTGGGGCACAAAGCCTCCGCCGTCCTCGATGCCCTCCGCCGCGAACTCCATATTCTCGAACTCCGCGACCAGATCGAGAACAAGACCCGCGGCGACATCGAGCAGCAGCAGCGGCAGTACTTCCTCAACCAGCAGATCAAGGCCATCCAGGACGAGCTCGGAGAAAATCCCAACGACCAGCAGATCGGCGAACTGGAGAGCCGGGCCCGCGACAAGCGCTGGCCGGATGAGGTCAAGCAGGTCTTCGGCCGGGAGATGATGCGTCTGAAGCGCATGAACCCCCAGGTGGCCGAATTCAGCGTGCAGCTCTCCTACCTGGAAATGCTGCTCGACCTGCCCTGGCAAGAGTACACCGACGACAACTTCAATTTGAAGTCCGTGGGCAAGATCCTCGACGATGACCACTACGGGCTCGAAAAGGTGAAGGACCGCATCCTGGGTCACCTAGCGGTCCTCAAGCTCAAGGGCGACATGAGCGCGCCCATCCTCATGCTCCTGGGCCCTCCCGGGGTCGGCAAGACCAGCCTGGGCAAGAGCATCGCCCACGCCCTCGGCCGCAAGTTCGTCCGTATCAGCCTGGGAGGACTCCACGACGAGAGCGAGATCCGCGGCCACCGCAAGACTTATATCGGCGCCATGCCGGGCCGCATCGTGCAGTCACTGCGCAAGGTCGGCAGCGCCAATCCGGTCTTCATCCTCGACGAGATCGACAAGATCGGGCAGAGTAACCGCGGAGATCCCTCCTCCGCCCTCCTGGAGGTGCTCGATCCGGAGCAGAACTCTACCTTCCACGACAACTACCTCGACCTGGACGTCGACCTCAGCAAGGTGCTCTTCATTGCTACGGCGAACAGTCTGCAGAACATCCAGCCCGCGCTGCGGGACCGGATGGAGATCATTCGCCTCAGCGGTTACTCCACGGAGGAGAAGCTGGAAATCGCCCGCCGCCACCTCCTGCCCAAACAACGGGAAGCCCACGGGCTGAAAGCCAAGCAGGTCAAAATCCCGCTTCCCACCCTCCGCGAGGTCATCGACGGCTACACCCGGGAGAGCGGCGTACGTTCGCTGGACCGGCAGATCGCCGGCTTGATGCGCCACGCGGCCAAGCTCATCGCGATGGAGGAGGCCGGGACGGTCACCATCGCCAAGGACCAGCTCGACGACGTGCTCGGTCCCCGTATCTTCGAGCGCGAGCCCTACCGGGTAGGCAAGCAGGCGGGCATCGCCATCGGCATGGCCTGGACGCAGGTCGGCGGGGAGATCCTCTTCGTGGAGGCCAGTCTGAGCCCGGGTAAGGGCGGTCTGCAGCAGACCGGCAACCTGGGCAGCGTCATGAAGGAAAGCGCGACCACCGCCCGCTCCTACCTAAAGGCTAACGCGGAGGCCATCGGCGTCGACCAGGAAGCGCTCAAGTCGCAGGACCTGCACCTTCACGTACCGGAGGGGGCAACGCCCAAGGACGGACCCAGCGCGGGCATCACCATGCTCACCGCCATGGCCAGTGCCTATACCGGCCGGCCGGTGCGCCCTTATCTGTCGATGTCGGGCGAGATCACCCTGCGGGGGCGCGTGCTGCCGGTCGGCGGGATCAAGGAAAAACTGCTGGCGGCCCGCCGGGCGGGTATGAAGCACGTGATCCTGAGCCGGAGCAACGAGCGCCACGTCCGGGAGATCGAGGCCCGGTACCTGAAGGACTTGGAGATCAGCTACGTAGATACCATGCTGGAGGTACTCGAACTGGCCCTTACCTAGAGCGTCTGACGCGGAAGGGCTTACAACTGCTCCGGCAAATAAATCGTTAACGTCTTAGGCTTACCCAACCCCGGCACCGGCGTCCGCGTCCTTAAGCCGACTACGTTCCGCTCCGCATATGAAGTACCTGCTCCTCTTTTTGCTCAGTTTCGGTTTCGCCACCGCGGCCCGCGCCCAGCTCGTGGATCAGTACGGAGAGCCCCTCGTCCAATTTTCCGGTATGGTACTCGACGGCACCAATACCCAGCTGCAGCCCATCCCGTACGCTACCGTCCTGATCAAGAACGATGGCCGCGGCACCTACGCCAACCTGGAGGGCTTCTTCAGCATCGTGGCCCATAAGGGGGATACCATCCTGTTCAGCGCCCTGGGCTACGACGACGTGGAATTCGTGATCGATCCCGAACTGGAGGATGATAAGTACAGCCTCGTCCAGTTGATGACCTACAACGCCATCGACCTGCCGGAAGCCGTGGTTTTCCCCTGGCCCAGCCGCGAGCACTTCAAGCTCGAGTTCCTGGCCATGGACGTCACCCCCGAGCTGCAGTCGCGCGCCTCCGAAAACCTTTCGGCCGATAAGCTGGAACGCCTCCAGGAGACCGTCCCCCGCTCCGGCGCGGAGAACGGCAGCTACTACCTGCGACAGCAGGCGCGGCAGACCTACTACATCGGGCAGAAGCCGCCTATGAATATCTTCAGTCCGGTCGCGTGGAAGCAGTTCTTCGACGGCTGGAAGCGCGGAGACTTCAAGCGGAAAGACGACTAGGCAAGCTTCGAAACTACCCGCTTCAAGCCGGTGTTAATGCCCCATGCCACCAAACAGAGGGAATAAACCGGAGGAGGAGCGCACCTGGAGGGACCAGCTTACGGCCCTCAAAAACCTGCCCCCTTTCTTCCGGCTGATCTGGAAGACCAGCCCGTCCCTCACCCTCACCAACGTCGTCCTCCGTGTCCTGCAGGCCGCCCTCCCCACGGCCATTCTATACGTCGGCAAACTGATCATCGATGAGGTGCTCCTCATCCTCGACGGCACGGGGAACACCGATTATCTCTGGAAACTGGTTGCCGTCGAGCTCGCCCTGTCCCTGGCCTCCGACCTGCTCAGCCGGGCCATCA
This sequence comes from Lewinella sp., assembly GCA_041746055.1. Taxonomy (GTDB): domain Bacteria; phylum Bacteroidota; class Bacteroidia; order Chitinophagales; family Saprospiraceae; genus Neolewinella. The sequence goes on from JBGTHX010000105.1 coordinate 10,060, forward strand.
GCCTAGTCGACAGCCTGCTGGGGGATCTCTATACCAACCAGACCAGCGTGGACCTCATGCGCCACGCCGCCATCCTCGATCTTTACCACTTCGAGGATTCCGAATTCTACGACAAGATGGAGCGCGCCCGCCGGCAGACCACCAGCCGCTCGTCGCTTATCTCCCAGCTGCTCGCCCAGTTCCAGAGTACGGTTACCCTGGTCGTCCTCGGCGTCAGCGTCGCCGCCTTCAACCCCTGGCTCATCCTGCTACTGGTAGTGGCGGTGATCCCCAGCTTCATTCAGGAGAACTACTTCAACCAGCAGGCCTACAGCCTCACCCGGAGCTGGACGCCCGAGCGGCGCGAGCTCGACTACCTCCGCTACATCGGGGCCAGCGATACCACCGCCAAGGAGGTCAAGATCTTCGGTCTGGCCGACTTCATTACCGAGCGCTTCCGGGTGCTGTCCATGAAGTACTACTACGCCAACCGCAAGCTGTCCATCAGCCGGGCGGGGTGGGGCGCCTTCTTCAGCGCCATCAGTAGCCTCACCTACTACGGGGCCTACGTGCTGATCATCTTCCAGACCATCAACGGCGTCATCACGGTCGGATCCCTGACCTTCCTTTCCGGGGCGTTCCGCAGGATGCAGCAGGGCCTGCAGACGATCCTGTCCCGTTTCTCCACGATCGGCGAGAGTGCCCTGTATCTCCAGGATCTCTTCGATTTCTTCGCCATCCAGCCGAATATCGCCGACCGTCAGGACGCCATTCCCTTCCCCGATCCGGTGCGGCAGGGCTGGGAGTTCGAGAACGTAAGTTTCCGCTACCCGAATTCCGAGCAGTACGCCATCCGCAACCTTTCCTTCAAGCTGCCTGCCGGTGAGAAGGTCGCGCTGGTGGGCGAGAACGGCGCCGGAAAGACTACTCTGGTGAAGCTGCTCGCCCGGCTCTACGAGCCCACCGAGGGCCGCATCCTCCTGGATGGCCGCGACTTGCGCGACTACGAGCTTACCAGCCTGCGCGACAACGTCGGGGTGATCTTCCAGGACTTCTTCCGCTATCAGATGACCGCCCGGGAAAATATCGTGGTGGGCCGGGTGGAGGAGAGCGGCAACGAGGACCGCATTGCCGACAGCGCCCGTAAATCACTCGCGGAAGAGGTAGTGCAAAGTCTCCCCGACGGCTACGACCAGCTGCTCGGCCGCCGCTTCGCGAATTCCGTCGACCTCAGTGGCGGACAGTGGCAAAAGATTGCCCTTGCCCGTGCCTACATGCGCGATGCCCAATTGCTCATTCTGGATGAACCTACCAGTGCCCTCGACGCACGCGCCGAATACGAGGTCTTCCAACGCTTCACCGAGCTCATTGCCGGCAAGACCGCCGTGCTCATCAGCCACCGCTTCAGCACCGTCCGCATGGCCGATCATATCCTCTTCCTGGAATACGGAGGCCTGGTCGAAGAGGGGAGCCACGAGGAGCTTATCGACCTTGGGGGCCGCTATGCTGAGCTGTTTGATTTGCAGGCTGCGGGGTATCGGTAGACGCTCCCTGCGGTCGCTGGTAGCATATATATAGTCGCATGTAGTGTGAGGGGCGGGCTACCCGCTATATGCTACAAGCTACCCGCTACTACCCGCTACTACCCGACTACTTCCTCTTCTTGTCGATCTGGAACGCGGCGGAGATCAGGCTAAGGTGGGAAAACGCCTGCGGGAAATTACCCAACTGTTCGCCGTGGAGGCCGATCTCCTCGCTCATGAGGCCGAGGTGGTTGGCGTAGCCGAGCATCTTTTCAAAGACTACCGTGGCCTTTTCGAGCTGACCGACGCGCGCGAGGCACTCGACGTACCAGAAGGAGCAGATGGCGAAGGCCCCTTCGTCGCCTTCCAGGCCGTCTTCGGCGCCGTGGTCGAGCTTGTAGCGGAAGATGAGCACGTCGGCGGAGAGCTTTTCCTCGATGGCCTCGAAGGTTTTCAGCCACCGTGGTTCTTGGCTGCTGACGAAGCGGAGCAGGGGCATCAGCAGGGCACTGGCGTCGAGGGTATCGCTGCCCCGGAACTGCACGTAGGCCTGTAGGTCCTCGTTCCAGAAATTTTCGAAGATGTCCTCGTAAATGGTGTCGCGCACCTTGCGCCACTCGCCCATGGGGCAGGGGAGGCTGCGGTCCTCGGCGATCTTCATGGCGCGGTCGATGGCCACCCAGCAGCAGACGGCGGAGTGGAGGAAGCGCTGCTTGCCGCTGCGTACCTCCCAAATGCCGTGGTCGGGCTCGCACCAGTGCTTGATGACGTAGTCCACCAGGGTGCGGATCGACTGCCAGAAGCGGTGGGTGATGCTGCCCCCGGCCTTATTGTAGAGGTAGATGGTGTCGATGAGTTCGCCGTAGATGTCCATCTGCATCTGGTCGTGGGCCCCGTTGCCGATGCGTACCGGCTTGCTGCCGCGGTAGCCCTCCAGGTGGTCGAGTTCCTTCTCCGTCAGGTTGGTTTCCCCGTCGACGGCATACATCAGCTGGAGGTGGTCCATGCACTTTTCGCGGATCCAGTCCATGAAGTGCTCCGCTTCCTTGGTGTAGCCCAGTCGCAGGAAGGCGTACATCGTGAAAGCCGAATCGCGGATCCAGGTGTAGCGATAGTCCCAGTTGCGGCCACCGCCCATCTTCTCGGGCAGGCCGAAGGTGGCCGCGGCGATGGTGCTGCCGTAGCGGGCGGAGGTGAGCAGCTTCAGGGTAAGCACAGAGCGGAGCACGGCCTCTTTCCAGAAGCCGTCGTACTTGCACTTGGCGGACCATTCCGTCCAGTAGCGGCGGCATTCCGTGAAGCAGGCCATGAAGTCCCGGTCGAAGTCCGTTCCCTCGTTCAGGGTGAGGACGAAGTCGAGATTGTCTCCCTGGTGCAGGTCGATGTCCGCGCTCAGCCCGTGTTCGTCGATCTTCATCTCCACATCGCAGAGCAGTAACATGGTGGGTTGTTTGCCCTCTGGGTCGCGGATCAGGTAGCCGCGGCCTGTGGGGTTTTTTTCCACGAGGCAGCCGGCCTGGCCGTAGTTGTAGCGGGGCACGATCTTGATCTTTACGTTGTGGTGGCCGTACACCCCCTTCAGTCTGCGGAAGATGGCGAAGTCCCGTTCCCCTTCCACGATGGGCATGAAGTCGGTGAGTTCGGCAATCCCGTCCTCACTCAGGTAGCGGGTGAGGAGAATATTGGTGCCGGGCAGGTACAGCTGCTTATGCTGGGTATTGTCCGTGATACATTCGAAGGCGAAGAAGCCTCCCTTATCCGCATCCAGTAGGCGCCCGAATACCGTAGGGGAATCGAAGCGCGGCAGGCACATGAAGTCGATGCTTCCGGTGACGCTGACGAGGGCGGTGGTGTGGAGGTTTCCGATGATGCCGTGTTCCGCGATGGGGAGATAGCGCTCGGGATAGTCGAAGCTGTCGTTGCTCATTGGGGGTTTCAACGGCAATTTACCCTAGGGGTTTATGGGGCGACCTAAAGTGTAGGCGGAGGAAGGTTGGGCGGCGGGGCGCGGGTGCGGATTACTACGGTTAGTCGGGTAGTACGGTAGTCGGGCGGTTGCTGTAGGTGATATATCTTGTCTGGATGAAATGGATGGCTGGTATGTTGTTTTTGGCCCTGATGGGCTGCGCCGGTAACCCCCAGGTAGGCGATACTTCGTCCGGGAAGGTTGATTACTCCGGTAACCCGATTTTCGAGGGTTGGTACGCCGATCCCGAGGTGGTCCGGTTTGGGGATGAATACTGGATCTACCCGACCTATTCGGCGGGCTACGAAGACCAACTGTTTCTCGATGCCTTTTCCTCCACCGACCTGGTGCACTGGGAGAAGCACCCCCGCGTACTCGATACTTCGATCGTGAAGTGGGTGCGGCAGGCCATGTGGGCACCGGCGGCCATCGAAAAGGATGGGAAGTACTACCTCTTCTTTGGCGGTAACGACGTGCAGCGCCCCTCGCGTACCTGTTGCTGGGATCCGGACAACGACATCAATCACTACGGGGGTATCGGCGTGGCCGTGGCCGACAGTCCCGGCGGGCCATTCAGCGATCACCTGGGTGAGCCGCTCATCGACAGCTTCTACCA
>JBGTHX010000106.1:0-6045 GCA_041746055.1 Lewinella sp.
GCAGCTCACCCACCGAGCCCGCCGTACACGAGATGATCGAGCGGGACGAGGAGGAACTCGTCCGCTATGAGCAGTGGAAGCGGACGCTGGCCCGGCGACGGCTGTTTGACTGGCTTGGCGATCAGTACGTGCTATTCATCAGCGGGAGATCAACCGATCAGGCCATCAGCTTCTTGGATACCCCGAGTAGTAAAGGCTTCGTGATTCACTTCGCCGAGACCCACTATACCCGGGAAGAGATCGGGCATTTTTTCCACTACCTCAAGGAGCGGATCCTGGAACTGAACTACCGGACGCAGATCAGCGACCGCCGGGTATTCAGCCGGCCGGGGTGGGTGGAGACCCAGGAGCGCCACTACCTGAAGCCGCGGACGCGCCACCAACGGAAGGCCGGGCCGCCGCAGCGCGGCGGGCTGGATCAGAAGTTCGGCAACCTGACCGTGGAACTGGAATTGCGCGATGACCTGCCCTGGAACCTCCGGCTGCGGGCGACCACCTACCAGGATGCGCTGTACAACACGCCGGAGAGTTTTCGCGCCCTCATGGTCGCCATCGCCGGAACACCGGATTGACGCACCGCGTTTAAGGGGTATGAAACTGCTCTATCCCCTCGTGCTGCTGATGCTTCTTCCCCTCTCGGCCGGGGCCCAGAGCCTGAATGAATTCAAATGGAAGTCGCGGCTGGTGATCGTTTTCACGCCGGCGGCCGATGACCCGCTATTCGAGCAGCAGTATACGCTGCTCTCCAAGGCCGCCGAAGAACTGCGGGAGCGGGATGTGACGGTCATCTGCGTGATGCCCGGGGGAGACCGGGAGAACACCGGCATCTTCCTCAAGGAGAGCGCTTCGGAGTACTTCTACGATCACTTCAGCGCCTCCCCTATGCAACTGGAACTGTCCTTAGTGGGCCTGGACGGCACGGAAAAATACCGGGCCAGGAACAGGGTGACCCCGGTATCGGTGCTGCTGGAACTGATCGACGGCATGCCGATGCGGCAGCGGGAACTGCGTCAGGGGAAATAGGTCTTGACCTCGGCCATCTTGGGGCGCCAATACGAGGAAGCCAGGATATTCTCCCGGATGACGCCGCGGCTGCTGGTGGGGTGAATGACCCATAGCTCGCCGGGCCGCGCGTCCACGATCATCGATACGTGAAACACAGGCTGGTTGGGGCCGCGGCGGAAGAAGACCAGGTCTCCGGGACGGGCCTGCCGGGGATCGATGGGCCGGCCCTGTTTGGCTTGATCGCGGGACACGCGCTGAATGGCGATACCCTGATCGTCGTAGAGATATTTGATGAAGCCGGAGCAGTCGAAGCCCTCCCGGGGGGTGTTGCCTCCGTATTTGTACTTCAGGCCGAGGTACTCCTCGGCGTGAGACACCAGGGTGGTCCGGATCCGACCGTCGGAGGAGGGAGCAGCTTTGGGTGCCGGCTCGACCCGGCTACTGCCGGCGCGGGACGGCGGAGCGGGTTTCCGGGTCTGGGATCGCTCGACCGTAACTGCACCACCGCCCGCCCGGGAAGGATTCCGGACGGTGGACACCGGGCGGAAGGAGTTGCAACCGCTGAGGAGCAGGCCGCCAAACAGGATAAGGAGGGCAGGAAGTTTCAAGCGCGGGGATTGTGGTGGGGGAACGCCGCTTGTGGGGATTATAGTTTAGCTTTCCGTTCGTGATGCCCCAAATTAGCCGCTTCCGTGACCATCTGGGTTCGCTTTTCCCGACGGACCGCTTCTTTGCCCTGGCGGGTGGGGTTGCCTTCGCATCCGCCCTCGGGTTCTGGTACGCGCCGCTTTACTATCTCGCCGTAGCGGGTGGTGTAGCCTTGCTTGGGTGGACCATTTTAGATGGCTACCGGCTGTCCGGTGCTGACCGGTGGCTGGCCGCCACCCGCCGGCCCCCCGCGGTATTCTCCCTCGGCGACTCCCTGGACGTGAGTATTGAACTCGATCACTCGGGGGACCGGAAGCTATCGCTGACCGTATACGATGAACTGCCCGAACAACTGCAGCTCCGGGATGAGGCGCTGCACCTTGAGTTGTCCCCCGGAGAGTCGGTGCGGGTACGCTACCCCCTCAGGCCCACTACGCGCGGGGTCTATCGCTTCGGGGACCTGAATCTGTTCGTGCGCCAGGGAGCGCAACTGCTGGAGCGGCGGGTGATCGTGCCCCAGCGGCAGGAGGTGGCCGTATATCCCAGCATCGTGGGCCTGAAGCAATTCTCCCTCCTCGGCCCGACGCTTGCCTCACCGGGCGGCAAACGGCGTCCCCGGCCGGTCACAAAAAGCTACGAGTTCGACCAGATCAAGGAGTACGTGCGGGGTGACGACCTGCGGAACGTCAACTGGAAGGCCTCCGCGCGCCGCGGCCAACCGATGGTCAACACCTACGAGGAAGAGCGGGCGCAGCGTATCTACAGTTTCATCGATAAGGGGCGCACGATGTTGATGCCGTTTGACGGGCTCAGTCTGCTGGACCATGCCATCAACGCCTCCCTCTCCCTCTCGCAGGTGGTGCTGTCGCGCGGCGACCGGGCGGGGCTGCTGACGTTCTCCGACAAGCTCGGGGATTTTCTGCCGGCGGACAACCGCCCCGACCAACTCCGGCGTATCCTGGATCTGCTGTACCGCCAACGGGAGCGCGAGGGGGAAAGCGATTACGACCTGCTGTATCACGCGAGCCGCCGCTTTCTGCCGTCGCGCAGCTTGCTCCTGCTGTTCACGAACTTCGAAAGCACCTACGCGCTCGACCGGGTACTGCCGGTGCTCCTGCGCCTGAACCGCCAGCACGTCGTAGTAGTGATCCTGTTTGAGAATACGGAAATCACGGCCCTGACGGAGGGACCGACGTCCGATGCGGCGGCGGTGTACCTCAAGCACACGGCGCGCCGCTACCTGCAGGAGCGACAGTTGATGGCCTTGCGGATACACCGGAAGGGGATCAAGGTGGTCCTGACGCGACCCGAAGAGCTGACCGGTGCCGTCATCAACCGCTACCTGGAACTGAAGGGGCGCGGCATTTAGTGGAGGCCGGGAAAAAAGACGTCCTCGTAGTGCTCGAGGTCGAAGTCGTCGGGTGACCGGTACAGGACGGACACGAGGTCGAAGCGGATCTCCCATTCGTAGTCGATCGACTCCATGTAGGCCGAAGCGGCACGGCTGACGCGGCGTTGCTGGTCCCGCTTATAAAAGATGCTGGGATGCCCGAAGGTGGTGGTGGTGCGGGTTTTCACTTCGATGAAAACCAGAATGCCGGCGTGGCGGGCGATGATGTCGATCTCGGTGCGCCGGTAGCGGTAGTTGGTGGCTTCGATGGTGTACCCCTTGTCGGCCAGGTAGCGGCGCGCCAACGTTTCACCGGCTTCTCCCGTCTTCTTACGGTCGGTCATAGGCCAAAGCTATCACTTGCGGGAGCATTAGTGGAGCCAATGCCTGGCGGTGCCGTTATCTTTGTAAGCCCTCAAAACCAATTCCTATGCGTCCTTTACTGCTCCTGCTATTCGTTTCTCTCCTGCTGCCCGGACTGGCGGGCGCGCAAACGCGTGAGGACCAGGCGCGGGACGATCTGAACTACGGAGACAGCCGCCGTCAGGTGTTATCGGAAGGCGGAGACATCTGGTACGGCGCCGGAGCGACCATCGGGTTCTCCGCGAATAATTTCTCCAGCTCCTTCCGGATCGGCCTGGCCCCGATGGTGGGTTACAAGCTGAATAATTTTGTGAGCGTGGGCCCGCGGGTCAGCATAATATACAATCACTTCCGCTACGATCCGGGATACAGCATTCCTGAATTCAAGGAAGGCTACTGGACCTGGGCCGCCGGTATGTTTGCCCGGGCCAAGGTGTACCGCGGCTTCTTCGTGCACGCTGAGTACAGTCTGCAGAGCGAGGTAGACTTCGTCCCCGACAACAACTCCGCCAGTGGGATTTCCACGAACCGCTATACCCAGGCGATCCCCTTTCTGGGGGCCGGCCTGAGCCAGGGGGGCGGACCGGGCTCCACCGGCTTCGAGATCCTGCTGTTGTTCCGGTTGAGCCAGCGCGAGCGGCTGAACGACGCGCCCTACGAGATCCGGTCGGGCATCAACTACAACTTTTAATGGAAAAAGCCCCGTTGCGGAGTCGCAACGGGGCTTTCTTATTGGGTTCCCGGAGGGATCCGGAGCGGCTATTTCTTGCTGCTGAGCAGGTAACCGAAGTTGCTGCGGAAGCCGGCCACCTTGGTGGGGTTCCACTCGCCCTGCTGTACCTGGGAAACCACGTGGTTGACGATCTCGCTGACGGTAATCTCGGCGGGGTTCTCTCCGTTGGCGAGGCGGGCCTGGTAGATCTTGCCCACCTCGGCGGTCATGAAACCACTGAGGGCAGCCTGGGTAGCACCACCGATGAGAAACTTAAGGGGGCTGAAGGCCTTGGTGATCGCGGTGGCTACATTAACGAGCAGTCGGCTACCGAGGGCGGTTACACCGGTGGTGATGGTCATGCGGATCATCTGGTCGTCCACGTCGTATTCGTAGATGTTGGCGAGTTCCTTGATCATCTTGACCTGAAGGGCGGTCATGGCAATGACGTCGAGTCCGAAGCTCGGGATAAGACCGGCGGCGGTACCGTACAGCGCGTAACGACGGATCAGGGCGTCGGCCTCGGCTTGCTTGCCGTCGGCGCTGTTTTTAGCGGGCAGATTGGAAGTGCTGCCCTTCTTGGTCGATTCGGTAGCGTGCTTGGGAGTAGTGGATTCGGTAGTAGCCATAGTAGTAGTATGTTTTTGTTGCAATTGGTACTATACAACCGGCTGGGAGACGGTAGATGTTCGCTGAACCGCCCTTTTTGGCGGCTACTCTCCGTACTGGTCCAGCAGCAACGTGGCGAGCTCCTCGCTGTTGATGGTGATCTTCCCTGTGGCTTCGTCCACGTGCACCTGTCCGTTCCGGAAATGATCCTTGGTGCAGGTGATGCTGATGCCTCCGACTCCGGCCCTGAGGTAGAAGCGGTTGCGCAGGGCCTTGTTGTCTACCCGGAAGCCCTCGTCGAGGCTGCTCCCGTTGCCGGCCAGCATGTCCTGGAGGGGTTTCTCGTTACCGTAAAAGTGCTCGTCGAAGTCCTGTACCCGTATGGTATGCTGGGGGGCCTTGGCGGCGTATTTGACAAGCGCCTTTTCGAAGTCACCCTCATTCATGGCGAATCCCGTTTCCCGGTCCTTGGGTACGGGGAGCTCCTCGACCATCTCCAGGAACGATTGCGTCAGTTCGCCGCTGGTCTCGGGCCGGTCGATGCCCACCCAGTCCGTGAAGTACTGGCTGATACTGCTCTGGGTGCGGGCGTGGCGGATCATCTGGACGTTCCGTCCGGTTCCCGCCAGCACGCGAGCGGCCATGGCCATGTTCTGGATATCGAGGTAGGCCGTGGTCTGCAGCCGCAGCCGGTCGTGGTCCTCATCCGGCACAAAGACCATCCCCTCCGTATTCCGCACCATATAGATACCGAGCATCCGCTGGTCGTCAATGCTGTAGTCGGCGAAGAGCAGGTAGCCTCCCTTGGCGCCGGTGACGCCCTGAAGGCTGTCCTTGAGCACCGCCATCGCGTTCTTGCTGAACGAAAGGAAAGGGTTGCGGGCCCGGCCCTCCTCCAGCCAGTTGTGGTAGTAGGCGGGAAACAGTCCCTCGTCCGGCTCCAGCAGGTAACCCTGCAGCAGGTCGGTCTTTCGCTCGAAGAGCTGGTCCAGGCGGCCGATCAGCTCGATCGCCTGCTCGGTGATCGGCAGGGATTCCTCGCTGAGCAGGAGGTCGGCCTCGGCCATTTCGGGTTGTTTCTTAAGCTCGTGAACTACGGCGTTGTGAACGGTAAGCTGATCCATGGGGCTAAGGTAGGGTAGGAGGGTAGTAGTGTAGTGGGGTAGGCTATAGCTTGTAGCATGTAGTGTTCGGATCACTGGAGGTGCTCACCGAAATGGACAGTGGCTTTGGCCTGAAGGGTTAGCTATCTTTCATTTCTTCAATCCGACGTCATGTCAAAACCTCACAAACGATACAGCCGGGAGGAACGCCTGGA
>JBGTHX010000107.1:0-5643 GCA_041746055.1 Lewinella sp.
AAATCTTCTTGCTGTACGGAGAGGAATGCGGCACTCGGTTGCGCTATGAACGGTCAGTCGACAATGACACCCGCATGGACTACTTCGCCTACAGTCTGCCGGCCGGTTTCGGCATGCGGCTGGTCCTCGAAACGGACGGAGAAGGTGCCTCGGTTCGCCGCGACCTGCCCGACGGCTACCTGAAGTGCAGCGACGCCCGGCTCACCCCGGAGATGGCCGACCGGATCAATGAAGCACAGGATCACCTGTTCCTAGTCCGCCCTACAAACGAGGGAGGCTACCGGGTGGAACCGGTCGTGATGGCCGCCGTACTGGAGGAGATGGGCACCACCATCACCTACCGGTCGCCCTTCGCGACATTCTCCTTCGATCCGGAAACCAGCGTGATCGGCGTCAACCTCGATGAAGCCGGTAACGGCGCCACGGTCACCTTCGAAGGATTGGAAGGCAGCGGATGTCGCAGCAGCTACCTGCTCCGGCAGTACAATCCCGAAGCCGCCTATCCCTACATCATCTACCGCCTCGTTCCCGGCCTGGGTATTGTGGAGCGCCGCCTGACCGGCGACGGCCGTACGAATGTAGACGAGGTAATCCGCGCCACCACCGCCAACGACCAGGAACTGACCGCCTACCTCGACCGGCGCTGCGCGACCAAGCAAATGGAATCGGCCTTCGTGCCCCTCTACATCGAGCCAGACAGCCCGGTGACGGTCATGGTGCCGGAAGAACCCCAGCGCCCAAGTTCGCCCGCTGCCAAAGTGGTCACCGCCGCAGAGGCCGCGGCGCCCGGACCGGTCACGGTCCACGAAGTGATCAAGGGCGAAACGCTCTATTCCATTGCCCGCCGCTACGGCGTGAGTGTGACCGACCTGCAGCGGGACAACGGCCTGGGCACCAGCACCATCTTCGTCGGTCAGCAACTGACCATTTCCAGCGATCTGCCCCAGGAGCCCATGCCTAGTTACGCCCCGGCCCCGGTCACGGCGCCCGCCGAACCGGACCCCGTAGTAGTCGTACCGCCCGCCGCAGCGCCTGAGCCCGCGCAAGCCGCATGGCCTGCCGGCGAGTACCACACCGTCCAGAAGGGAGAGACCTTCGCCAGCCTTGCCCTACGCTATGGCTATACCACCCAGCGCTTCAAGGAATTTAACGAGGTCGGCGATGCCGCCGTTCCGTTCGTGGGGCAGCGCCTGCGCACCACCGACTGCGTGTGCCCGTCCACGCCCGCGGCCCCGACCGAAACTTACCAGTCCTCCTACGACGAGCCCGTTACTCAAGCGGAGCAGCCCACGGAGGAATCGACACCAGCCACCTACGGAAGCGGTGAGGTGTACCCCGCTTATCCCGCCCAGCCTACCCCGGTGACGCCACCTACGCCGAACGTCGTGGCTCCGCCCGCCCCCGCTCCGTACCAGTCTACCGGGGCACCCGCGACCCCGACCTATTCCTCCCCGCCACCCCCCGCCTACGGTACGCCGACGGAGAGCAACCGTGCCGTGCACATCGTGCGGGAGGGAGAAAGCATGTACGGGATCGCGCGTCAGTACCGGGTAACCGTAGAGGAGTTGCTGCGGCTGAACGACCTGCAGCCCGCGGACGTGATCGTGCCCTACCAGAAGCTGTACGTAAACTAATGCCCGCGTAACCGACTTCTAGGAAGGCATCACGAAACACCCTGCATGGTTCTCCTACTCATTTTCGCGCTTTTTGCCATCGCGTTCAGTTTTCTCTGTTCCATTTTTGAGGCGGTACTGCTGTCCATCAGTCCCAGCTACGTGCAGGTCAAGGTGGAAGAAGGTGGCCGTACCGGCGAGCTGTTGCAGCGCTTCAAGCGGGAGCTCAACGAGCCCCTTACCGCCATCCTTTCCCTTAATACGGTCGCCCACACGGTGGGTGCCATCCTGGTGGGTGCCCAGACGGGTGCGGCCCTCGGCGAAGGAGGATTTGCCCTGCCGTGGGTAGGCTGGACCGTATCCTACGAAGTGCTGGTAAGCGTGGTGATGACGCTCGCGATCCTGATCTTCTCCGAGATCATCCCCAAGAACCTCGGCGCTACCTACTGGAAGAGCCTGGCGCCCTTCACGGTGAAGTCGCTGGACATCATGGTGAAGATCTTCAAGGTGTTAGGTATCGTGTGGGTCTCCAACAAGATCAATGTGCTGATGGGAGGCGGCGATGCCCACTCCACGGCCCTCACACGGGTGGAATTCGCAATGATGGCCGAGGCCCAGACGAAGGAGGGAAAACTGAAGGAGGAAGAAGGACGCATTCTCCGCAACCTGCTCAACTTCGAGTCCCTCACGGTGCACGACGTCATGACGCCCCGCACCGTCGTAGTCGGAGCCCGGGCCACGCTCACCATCCGGGAATTCTACGAGAAATTCGACAACAGCCCCTTCAGCCGCTATCCCATCTTCGGGGAGACGCGCGACCACGTCATGGGCTACGTCCTGAAGGATATGGTCTATAAGGCCATCATTCAGAAGCGGGATGAGGAAAAGGTCGTTGCCCTGGCGCGCGATCTGCTCACGGTGCCGCAGGACACCTCCCTCCATACGCTTATTGATCTGATGCTGGCCCGCCGCGAACCGGTGGCGATGGTGGTCGACGAATTCGGTGGCATGGAAGGACTGGTGACGATGGAGGACGCCATGGAGACCCTGCTCGGCCTGGAGATCATGGACGAGATGGACAGCACCCAGGATATGCAGCGCCTGGCCCGCGAACGCTGGGAATCCCGCGCCCGCGCCATGGGTCTGGAAGTGCCGATGGCACCCGAAGAAGCTAGCGCTCCGGGGGATCGGGGGGAAGCGCCCCGCGCAACCCCAGCTCAATGACCTCCAGGTTGTCGACCCGGCCCCGCTCGATCTGAAACCTGAGTACGGTGCGCATCCGGTGGAAACCGTGCCGGCCACAGGCTCCCGGGTTCATGTGCAGAACGCCACGCGATTTGTCCATCATCACCTTCAGGATGTGGCTGTGGCCACACACGTAGAGGCCCGGTCGCTCCTCGTCGAGCAGTTTGCGTACCCGCGGCGTGTAGCGACCGGGGTACCCGCCGATGTGGGTGATCAGCACCTTCATCCCGCCGGCTTCAAATAGCTCATTGAGCGGCAGTTTCCGCCGGATTTCCGTGCCGTCGATGTTGCCGTACACCGCCCGTAGGGGCTTGAAGGCCTCCAGGCTTTCCAGGACGCCGTCTTCGCCCACGTCGCCTGCGTGCCACACTTCGTCGCAGCCGGCAAAGTGCTCCAGAATGGTCGGGTCCAGGTAGCCGTGGGTGTCGGAGAGCAGGCCGATGCGCATCACTGGGTGGGGTGGAGGCGGTAGATGCCGATGGTGAGGTGGCCGGCGGGCGCGATCTCGACCACGGGTTCCGCGTAGTGGATTTCGTGGCGCATCACCTGTCCGGCATCGTCGTATAGATAGTTGGTGCCGAGGTAGTCGGCCCGTTTGGCATCCCGCTCGATGCGCAGCCGGCCACGGTAGGGCTGGGGCAGGGAGAGGATGTTATCCTGGCACGGCCAGGAATTGCAAAAGACGCCGCGCGTTTCTCCCTCGGGGATCTGCCTGGCCAGTTCGATCAGTGCCTCCCGGAAGCCCACCCCCCAGTAGTCCATATCGAAGCGGGCCAGGAGCGGATTGCCCTGGATGAGCACGTTAAAGAATACGTACTCGTGGGGGTGGTAGCGCACTACATTGATGGCCGTGAGGCACAGTCCGCCGGCCAATACCCACGGCGCGGCACGCGGAAACCGCTCCCGCCACCAGTGAAAGCCCGTAACGGCCAGGAATACCATCCCCGGATACACGAAATGCATATGGCGCCAGCCGTTGTAGAGGGTGGACCCCAGGATGATGACCACCAGGATTGGACCCACCGACAACCCCAGTTGGGCGAAGTCACACATTCCCAGATAATCCCGCCACAGTCGCCCCCGGCGCAAGCCGGCAAATGCGGCTACGCCAGCCACTAGCATCCCCGTCAACAGCAGCAGGAGCTGGGGCAGCGGAGTAGTGATCGCGATCCAGGCCGGGATGTAGTAGGCCGGTAAGTCGGCCGGGGAAAGGCGGTTGCCGAAGAGGAGGTTGATACCGCCCCAGTCGAAGTTAGACATCTCCGCGAAGGCCTCGGCCAGGCGGGTGAAGGTATCCTCCCATAAGTAGGGAAAGAAGGGGACCATGAGCGCAAAGGACGCCACCACGTACACCGCCGCCATACCCAGCCGCCGCAGGTTTCCCGGGCGGTGGGCCAGCTGCTCCCACAGCAACAGAATTACCGTAGTAACCATCAGCAGCAACGCGGGCAGTCGGGTATTGAGCGCCAGGGCGGTGGCGAAGGCGTGGAGCAACAGCGATGACCAGCTCCTGAATTTGAGGAAGCGCAGGAGGGTGTAGGACGCCACCACGTACCCGACCAGCAGAATATGGTCCTTCGGATTGAAGAAGGCGTGCCCGTAGATTCGCGGACTCAGCACCAGCAGCAGTGTGCCCAGCAGGGGATACCAACGCTCCGCCGGCCACCGTAACCGGAGCGTGCGGTAGAAGCAGATCAGCGCCACGAGGTAGAGGGCCAGGTTGAGCAGGTGACGCAGGCGGTAGTACTCGAAGTAATCCGATTCCCCGTAGCCGAGTTCCAGGTCCATCAGCGTAGCCGTCATCTGGTACAGCATGCCATAGTGGGCCCACTTGTAATTTTCCAGATCATAGCCTGGGGCAAGGGAGTCGTGCTCGATGCCCAGTTTGCCGGCGGCGTAATCCAGGGACACGAGGCCATGGTGCCGTTGCACCGCTTCGTCCCAGCTGATGCCGTAATCGTCCACTGTCAAGTACAGCAACAGCGCCAGCGCAGCGAAGCAAGCAAGAACAACCGGTTTGTGGGAAATAGGGGCCATTGGGCCGCAATATCCCCATTCCCGCGCAACTTACCCCGCCGCCTTACTGCACCACTTTGTAAATACCGATCACCAGCTGACCCTCGGGCCGCAGTTCCACCACCGGATCGGTAAAGTATTCTGTCCCTTCCGCTACCGCTACCTTCTCCGTGGGGAATGCGTAATTGGTGGCAATGTAGTCCGAGAGGTGCCAGGCGTCCTGGAGCACCAGTTTCCGTTTAGCCTCCGGGGGGAGGGCGTAGAGGTTGTCTTCACAGGGCCAGTTAAGGCAGTGCACCGAACGCTTTTCCCCCTCCGGAATCATCGCCGCGAGCTGCAGGAAGGCTTCCCGGTACCCGGCGCCCCAGTAATCCATATCGTACCGCTGCAGCAAATCGTCTCCCGCCAATTCGTTGAAGTACACCTGCTGTAGCGGGTGCATCCGGACCATGGTCACCGCTGTTACGACCAGGCCGGCCGCCAGTGTGCCCGCGGCTATCCGCGGATAACATCGATAGGCACGGTCGAACCCCAGGACCGCCAGGTACACCAGGGCGGGATAAATGAAGTGGAGGTGGCGCCAGCCATTGTACAGAGTGGCGTGCAGCACAATCACCGTCAGCACCGGCAACAGGGCCAGACCCAGTAGCAAAGCGTCGGTCTTTTGTTCGAGGCTATTCCAGAAGGCGCTGCGGATCAACGCGCGCACCGCCCCGAAACCGGCCAGAATGATTCCCCCAAGGATGAACAGCAGGTACACCGGTGGGGT
>JBGTHX010000108.1:0-21031 GCA_041746055.1 Lewinella sp.
CGGCGGGCAGAAAATTCTGGCCGGTACTCAATAAAATGAGCCAGCCCACCAAAAAAACCACTCCCACCCCGATCCCACCAAACAATGCTTTCATTCTTTTTTATACTTTGTGGCGTAACCGACCGGGTTTATTGCGCTGCAAAGGTAATTGCGTCCCGCCGGTGCCACCTAACTCAGTCGTCGGCAAAGTAATTTGTGCGCCGGGAGAAATTATTTTTAAAAACTTTGCACCCGCGCCCCGCCGCCATAACCGATTGATTTAATGTCCGCATCCGCTGCAAATGAGAGACAGGACGTGCTGCTGGAACTCCTTCGAAAGAAGGATGAGTCCGGTATGCGTTTTCTGTTCGACCACTACGGGGGAGCATTGAACAACATAATCGGTCAAATCATCACCGAGCGGCAGGTGGCGGAGGAAGTCCTGCAGGACGTACTCCTGCGCATCTGGAGCAATATAGAGCAGTACGAAGCGGGCAAAAGCCGCCTGTTCACCTGGATGGCCCGGATCGCCCGGAACGCAGCCATTGACCGGGTCCGGAGCAAGTCATACCGGAAAGCTGGTAAAACCGATGAACTCGATGTTGTCGTAATTAATCGCAACAACAGCGAGACAATGTCCGTGGAGCACATTGGACTCGCCAAGCTCATTAACCAGCTTGACGACAATTACCGGTCAATCATCGACCTGCTCTACTTCAAGGATTATACCCAGGCTGAAGCCGCCGAGGAACTTGACCTGCCACTCGGCACGGTGAAGACCCGCTCACGGCGTGCCCTCCAACAATTGCGGGAAATACTCAAGCATGAGTTGATAATCTTATTTGTCTATCTGTTAAACTCATTTATGTAACAATCGCATCAGCCAACCGTGGATCTATTAGCATACATAAACTCCGGCGTTCTAGAACTATACGTTCTCGACCGCCTCGCTCCCGACGAACGTCGCCGGGTGGAAGCGTATGCGAACCAGTATCCCGAGGTGCGATCGGAAATCGAGCAGATAGAAGTGGCGCTGGAGGAGTATAGCCTGCTGCGCGGACAGGCCACCCCGCCGTCCCCGCAGGTACTCACCAACGTCCTGAGCCGCATCCAGCCCGCCGCAAGGGCGACGACCGCCCCCCCGCCGCCGGCCACACCGGGTAGCGATACGGCCAAGTGGGTCCTCGGAGGACTGCTGGCCCTCGCCCTGGCCGCGCTCCTCTACCTGTACCTCCAGAACCGGAACCGGGCCCAGGAGATCGATACGATCCAGAATGATTTTTCCAGCCTGCAGACGGACTACTCCGACCTGCAGTCCTCGTGCAACCAGATCGCCCAGGATTACCAGGCCGATCAGCAACAGTTGCAGCTGCTTACCGATCTCGATACCCGCGGTATCGTGCTTTCGGGTTCCGGTAACGCTCCGGACAGCCGCGCTTTGGTTTTTTATAATCAAGCCCAGGGAGCTGTACTGTTTACCGCCTCTAACCTGCCCGCGCCTCCCGCCGGCAAGCAATACCAACTGTGGGCCATAGACGCCCAGGGACCCCAGGACCTCGGCGTCCTGGACACCACCCTGACGCGCGACGAACTGCTCTCGGTCCCCTTCATCGCCAACGCGGCCGCATTTGCTATCACCCTCGAGGACGAGGGCGGCAAGCCGGCCCCCGATCTCTCCCAACTGCAGGTGATCGGCGAGGTGGGCCCATAGAAAAACTGCCCCGAACAAACCGAAAGGTCGTCGGGACAGTCCACACACTATGAGAACACCCATTAAATTCCGCGGCTTGGGCGGGCCGCTCCGCATTATTTACTATAAGACAAACGGCACATTGAAAAGTATGTGCACAAGATTGTCCGGAAGGGTTAAGATTAACTTAAACACCTTGGCTGTCAGTTAGTTGTGTACCCTTCATTGGCTAACTACTGACACTTAGCCGACGAACAAATGCCGTACCTTTACGGCATGATCACGGAAGAGAGCGTTCGCGAGGCCATCGACACCGCCCGGGTGGAAGACGTAGTGGGAGATTTTGTTAATCTCCGCCGCCGCGGCAACAACTTCACCGGCCTCTGTCCCTTCCACAACGAAAAGACCCCCTCCTTTAATGTCAATCCCGCCCGTAACATTTACAAGTGCTTCGGGTGTGGGGTAGGAGGCGACCCGGTTAAATTCCTCATGGAGCTGGAACAGCTCACCTTTCCGGATGCGATCCGTTGGATTGCTCGCAAGTATAATATCAAACTGGAGGAAACGGAAGTAAATGAAGAAGTTCGTGCTGAACTTCAGGAACGCGACAGCCTCATCATTACCAATGACTTCGCCCGCGCCTACTTTTCGGACCAGCTCCTGCATACCGAAGAGGGGAAGAGCGTCGGCCTGAGCTACTTCCGCAGCCGGGGTTTTCGCAACGAAGTCATAGAAAAATTCGGATTGGGGTATGCCCCCGCCTCACGGGACGGACTGTTGAAGGCCGCTACGGCCGCGGGGTTCAAGGAGGATCAGCTGGATAAACTCGGACTGGCACGCAATAGCCGGGATTTCTTCCGCGACCGCGTCATGTTCACCATACACAACCTCGCCGGAAAACCGATCGCCTTTGCCGGGCGGATCCTGCGCAAGGACGTCAAGGCCCCGAAATACATCAATAGTCCGGAAACGGAGATCTACCATAAGTCGGACGT
Source organism: Lewinella sp. (assembly GCA_041746055.1). Lineage (GTDB taxonomy): Bacteria > Bacteroidota > Bacteroidia > Chitinophagales > Saprospiraceae > Neolewinella. The sequence goes on from JBGTHX010000108.1 coordinate 2,665, forward strand.
CCTGTACGGAATGTACCAGGCGAGGCAGGCGGTGCGGAAGCTCGACAACGTCTTCATGGTAGAGGGATACACGGACGTGATCAGTCTGCACCAGAACGGGATGCGCAACGTAGTGGCTACCTCGGGTACCAGCCTGACGAGCGGGCAGGCGGCGCTGGTGCGACGCTTTACGGAAAACGTAACGCTGCTCTACGACGGCGATAAGGCCGGCGTAAAGGCGGCCCTCAGGGGCGTGGACGTACTGCTGATGGCAGATCTGAACGTGCGGGTCGTGGTACTCCCCGACGGTCAGGATCCCGACGGCTATATCCAGGAGGTGGGGGTGACGGGTTTCGAGGAATACCTGGAAGCCTCGCGGAAGGACTTCTTATTCTTCAAGGCAGACATACTGCTCGAGGAGGCGGGCACGGACGTGGCCGCCCGCAGTGCGGCGATCCGCGATATCGGAAGCACCCTGGCACTCGTGACTGATCCGCTCAAACGGGCCGGCTATCTCCAGCAATTCAGTGCCAAACTCGCGATCCAGGAGCAACTCCTCGTTGACCTTGTGAATAAGGCGATCGCCGACAACCGAGCCCAGACCCGCAAGGCCCGCGACCGCGAGCAACGCCGCAGCGGCCGGACGGTGACTCCACCGGAAGATAACTGGGAGGGCCTCCAGGAACCCGCCTGGCTCGATGAGGATGCCTCCACAAGTCCGGGAAAAGATGCGCCGCCGGCTCCGGCTCCGGAGCCCGGGCATGCCTTCCACGAGCGACACCTGGTCCACCTGCTGGTCCGCGACGGGCACAAGATGTTCGACGAAACTTCCGGTACCACGGTGGCCGGTTACCTGACGGCGAACGTAGCGGACCTCATGAAGGATTTCGACGTACCCTTCCTCCGCGATGTGGTGGCCGAAGTGACCGCCGAAATAAGTGCGGGTAAGGTTCCCGCGGCCGACTGGTTCAGCCGCCACGCCCGGGAGGAAGTAAGACAACTGGCCGTGGAAGCTCTGGCGAGCCCGTACACCTACAGTAAAAACTGGCGGGAGCGCTATGGTCTCCAGCTCAGCCAGAAAATGCCGGAGGAGAATCAGCGGCTGTCGGCTGAACTATTCCTTCGCATATTCCGTATGGAAAAGATCGAACGAAAGGGCAGGGAGAATACCCGTCTGATCGCCCGCTACCAGGCGGAGGGGAACTTCGACCGGCTGAAGACCCACATGAAGGTGCAAATGAAGCTCGATGAGATGCGAATTCAACTTGCGAAAGAACTGGGCACAGTAGTTTTGAGCCGTTAGACACAGAGACAAAACCAGCCCGTGACCTCCCAAGCCATTCAGGACCTGCCGGACCCCACAACCGTACCTACCGCCGGCTTCGTGCCGCGGGCCGCCGCTGCGCTGGTAGATTTTCTCGTGCTGTCCCCTCTCCTGTACGGCATTTACTACTTCATGGTGATATTTCCCTCCTACAAAGGGCTCGTTGCTATGTGGGTGCTCTACCACCTTTACAAGCCCCTTACCGAGGCTTTTCTGGGTCGTACCCTGGGCAAGGCACTGCTGAAGCTGCGGGTGGTTACGATGGGGGGACGGGAGCGTATTTCGCTCGACCAGAGCTTCACCCGTTATCTGCCCTGGGCCATCTCGGGTTTTATCACGCTGTTCATCTATATCCGCGTCATGGAATCGCCGGGGTTCGCTGAGATCCATGATCCCTGGGCTTACAGTGAGTACCTGAGCTCCTTTCCCCTCCAGGAAAATTTCCTGGTGAGCCTGGGAAACAACCTGCCGACGTTCTCGGCCGTGTGGATGATCATGGATCCCTGGAACCGCACCCTGCACGACCGCTGGGCGTCTACCTTCGTGGTATACGACGTGGCAGCTCCGAAAACCGGGGAGGGCGATTAATAAATCAGCGAAACTGCCTAGTTGCCCGGGAGGGGCACGTCACGGTGCACGGAATTGTATCCGGCGAAGACGCCCAGGCCAGAGGCTACATTATTAAAGTAGATCACCGGCTCTTCCAGACCGGGCCCACCTAGGTCGCCCGGTTGCACCAGGCTGCGGTGGTAGAAGAAGTATTCCGGACTTACCGTACGCAATTCGGCGACGATGCGACCAAGCATTTCCCGGCGCGGATCGAGCCGGCTTTGCAGGTGAAACTCCACGAAATCGAGGTTGCCCTTATCCTGAATGAGCATGCTCACCGAACCACCTGTCAGTTCGGGGCTGTCCGCGGAACTGAGCGACTTGAGGTAGGGCGTCGACCGCAGGGTGTCTCCACCCGGACCGATGGTGAACGGGATGACCAACTGGCTCACGCGGAGATCGTAATAATTCGTTTCCTCCTCAGGGTCCGCGTAATCTATTTTCAGCAGGTAATCGTATACCATCTCGTCTCCAGTCTCGACCTGGGACAGTCCGGACACTTCGAGGCTACGGATTTCGACGGGTTCGGGTATGGACGACACGGCGGTTACGGGATCGAAACCGGGTACCGAAACATGAACAGTGTACAGTTGCCCCACTTCCGGCACGAATTTGCGGGTCCGGTACGCGCCGCTTGTCCCGTTCTCCTTGCTGTTGTCGTAGGTAAGCTCTTCCGCCAGCTCATTTCCTTCGTAGAGGGTGACCTTGGCATTGGTAATCGGTGTCGTGGTGGCCTCTCCCCGCGGGCGGGTGGCCGATACACGGAGTACCACCGGCTCATCGGGAAAAAAACTGGAGGAGATGACCAGCTTGCTTTTCGGGTACACCAAGTCCAGGTCCACCGGCTCTTCACAGGAGAAGAAGGCAGAGAGGCTCAGCCCCAGGATAGTGGCGGAGCGGAGGACGTGACCGAGAAGTACTTTCCGCATCGTCAGTAAAAATAACAAAGTGTCGACTATCTACCAAATACGGGGGTAGCCGGACTACCGAATGTAAGGTGATAACTGAGCGAGGGGAGTACCGGTGCGATAAATATGCGATAAAACTGTTCGTGGCTGACCAGTGAACCGTCCTCCACGGTGTATTCGGGCCGAATATCGTAATACACGGGATTGTGCCGGTTGTAGACATTGTAGACGCCCAGATCGATCGCGTGCGTAAACCGGCTGCCCGTTGCGCTGAGAATAGTGTGCAGGTTGAGGTCGAGGCGGTGGTTATCGGGCATTCGGAAACCGTTCCGCTCGGTGACCACGGGTACGTCGGTGGGGCCTTCCCCGGCAGGGTTGTTCCTTGTAGCCACGCTAAGGCTGTAGGCCAATCCGGTCTCGTAGCGCCAGCTTCCCGTGAGGGTGGTCCGGTCGCCCAGTTGGTAGATTACCAACAGGTTGAAGGCGTGGCGCCGGTCGTAGCGGAATGGAAAGGTCCGCCCCTGGTTGATCCTGCGATCGAAGGTGCGCTGGCTGCGCGCCAGGGTGTAGTTGACCCACCCCCGGAGCCGCCCGCGACTGCGTTGTGCCATAAGTTCAAGACCGTAGGCTCGGCCGGTACCCCGACTGAGGTTATCGATCCACGTCAGCGGTGACTGCCGCCCCTCCGAATAGGCCACCAGTCCGTTCATCCGCTTGTAATACAGTGAACCCGTCATGACCCATTCTTCCAGGGGCTGCCAGCTGAGTTTGCCGGCGTACTGGGAGGATCTGGCCGGAGCGATCGAGTTGGTGGACGGTACCCACAGGTCGCTCGGGAATCCAATCACGAAGCTGTTGAGCAGGTGAACGGACTGCACCGTACGGTCGTAACTCAGTTGCCAGTCCAGGGTAGGAGAAAACGGTCCGGCGAGCAGGATGCGCGGAGAAAGATTGAAGTAAGCCTTATCCGAGGCATTCCACAGAGTGGCCCGCAGGCCGAGGCGGTAATATAGAGATCGCCACTTGCTGCCGTAGGATGAATAGGCGGTGAGCTCCACCGGACGCAGGGCATCGTCCCGGTTCGGCTCCGGGTATTCCGACACCTTTCCTTCGGCGGTCATGAGCTGGGGCAGGAAACGATGGGCATTTGCCTCCAGTCCGAAACGGACGACCGTGGAGGGAGCCGGGCTGTGCTGACCGTCGAAGGCCACGCCGACTTGCCGGATCTGCGAAAAGTACTGTCCGCTGAGGAGGTCGCCCTCGTAGATCGCATTGGACCGCTCGAGGATACTATCGTAGCGCTCGAAGGAGGAGGAGGTCTTGAGGTCCGAATACGAAAGGCGAAAATTTCCGAAGGTCCGGTCACTGAAAACGTGGTTGTACCGAAGCGCCCCGACTGTATTACCCCAGCGAACCTGCTCCGAGCGGTACGAGGGAGTCTGGTAGACGAATACCGTTCCGGCGTCGCTGGGTGCCACCATCGTCCTGGATTGCCAGCTGTCGTTCCGGTAATCGTCCAGGCCTGAGTACAGACTGAAATAGATCCGGCCGCGCTCCCCGGCTTTCTGGTTGAGCTTCAGGTTGACGTCGTAGACGTCATAATCGGTGCTGCCACTCCGCCCGCGCTCCTCCTTGTAGGCTTCGCTGAAGCGCTGGAGCAGGCTGCTTGCCCAGAGGTAGCGGCCCGAGATGAGAAATGAGCTCGCTCCCGTCTTGATGGGCCCCTCGGCGGACAACTGCCCGGACAGGAGGCTGCTGCCCACGGTGATCTCGTTGTCGTAGAGGTTGCCGTCCCGGGTATGTACGTCCAGAACACCCCCGATCCGGCCGCCGAAACGGGCCGGAAGTGCATCCTTGTACAGATCGATGCGCCGGATGGCCTGGTTGCTGAAAATGCTCAGCAGACCTCCCGCATGGCTCAGGCCGTATACCGGAACTCCGTCGAGCAGGATCAGGTTTTGCCCAGCCTCGCTGCCGCGGATCAGCACCCCACCGATGCCGTCCGCCCCGCTGGTCACGCCGGGCAACAGGCGGGCGAGTTGTAACGGGTCGTCTTCACCGGCCGGTCCGCCGAGCTGGGCGACCTCCATGCGGCCGATCCGCGTACCGGTCTCGAAGTACCGGGCCTCACCCAGCGCACTGGCGGAACTCGTAACGATCACCTGGGGCAGCTGTCGGTTGGGTCGCAGGGAAATATCCAGCAGGGAATCCGAGCTTACGAGCAGATCGATCTCCTCGGGTAGGTAGCCTACATAGGTGATGCGCAGGGAGGCCCGCCCGCCCTCCGCCCGCAGGGTGTAGAAGCCGTATTCATTCGAGTAGGTCCCGCTTTGTCCGTCCAGGAGGCGCACCGTGGCACCAATCAATCGCTCTCCGCTCTGGGCATCGGAGACCATACCGAAAAGCTGGAATTCCCGTCCGGAGATGCGGGGATCCGGAAGAACCAGATATCCCGCTGAACCCAGCTCGTAGATCAGCCCGGTCCCGGCCAGTAATTCATCCAGCCACCGGGGCAAGTCATGCGTCCCGCCCGTTACGCGGATGGTAAGCCGTTCGACATGGTCCGGCCGGTAGCTCAGCGGTGCGCCGGCGGTCGTCAGTTCGGTGAGTACCTCCTCGAGTTGCCGCTCGCCGGAGGACAGGGAAAAAAGGGTAGGGGGGGTAACGGACTGCGCACGAATACCCAGGACCGGGGTAATACAGATCAGCAGAGCAGTCAGGAGTCGGGCCCACCTCATGGACGGGTGGTTTTACTTACTGCAGGAACCCCGGAGTTGAAAGTGCTTGCCATCATCTCCGGTGGAACGGAGTTCGACCCCACCTAGTTTGGCGACATCCCGCAGGATGGAGGCCACATCGGTGCTGTGGTAGTTGGCACTCACCTGGTAGTCACAGACTTTGCCATACACCCAGGTGCATTCCACGCCCCAGTTGTCCTGAAAGTAGGTCAGTACTTCCCCGATGGGCGTATGATCGAACTTCAGCTCACCGGTACGCCAGGCATGGTGGTTCAGGGTAGGGGCTTCCTTGCGAACGACCGGGCGGCCCGGCTCCCAGATCGCGGTCTCGTTGGCCTTGACCGGCAACTCGCTACCGGCGTGCTCGAAGATGACGGTTCCTTCTGATACATCCACTTCCAGTACCTCACCTTCGGCCCGCAGGTTGAAGGAAGTACCGGTGACCCGGACCGCAGCTTCCTCACCAGTCACGATGAAGGGACGGGTGGCGTCGTGTGCCACCTCGAAAAAGCCCTGTCCACTCAGGGAGAGCTGACGGTCGGTGCGGTTGAATTGGGACGCATTATAGGTAAGAACAGACCCACTCTGGAGGGTAGCGGTGGATCCGTCGGGCAAGCTGTAGACTTCGGGATGCCCGCTTTGGTTGGCGAGCTGCGTGTCGGACTCGGGATTGAACAACAGAAAAAAGGCAGCGATGAGCAGCAGGGCTACTGCGGCGGCTGCCATCCATACGGGACGCAGACGACGGACCCGGGTTGCCGGAACGACAGGCAGGGGCGCAAGGCGTCCGTGAAGACTCCGCAGCCCACGTTCGACATCGGGGGTAAAATCCCCGCGGTAATTCTTGACCAGTGGGTCGATGTCGTGATGTTCTAAACTCATTGGGACGTTGCGTGAGTGTTGGCTTCGTCGGGCAGACCCCAAAGGTAGTGTGCTCCCCCTAAGGCAGTTTCCGCTATTGGGACCTTTTGGTCCGTTGGCAGACGGTGCGGGTCTAATTTAGTCATATGTAATGATAAAACAGGAGGACGAGCACGGCCAGCCACTGCCGTAAAAATTTGTAGGCCCGCGTCATCTGGTTTTCCACCGTCTTTACGGAAATGTCAAGCCCTTCCGCGATCTCGCGGTGGCTCATCTCTTCCACCTTGCTCATCACGAAGATGAGCCGGCAGCGCTCCGGCAGCCGGTCGATGGCCCGTTCGATCCGCTGTTGCGTCTCGGCGTGTTCCAGGGCCGCCAGTGGCTGTTGTCCCAGGTCGGGTGTGGCATCGGGAATATCCCCTTCGTCCACGGGTATTCTCTTGCGGTCCCGAAGGTAGTTCAGACTGCGGTTTCGCACGGACCGCCTCAGGTAAGCGCTGACGGATTGGGTCTCCGCGGGCAAGCGGTCGTGGCGGCTCCACATCGCGGCGAAAAACTCCTGGACGATATCCTCGGATGCCGACTCGTCGGAGACAAAACGGACGGCAGTGCGGCACAATTCGACGTAGTACCGCCGGAACAGCTCGTCCAGTGCCGCCGGCTCCCCCTCCCGCAGGGCGTCGAAGAGCTCGGTATCGGTAGCTGAGGAAGAGGCGGCCATATTGGAAGGGTAAGGTAGTGTATCTACGCAAAAGGCGGCGGGGCCGGGTTTGGGCTGACCGAATGGCTTATTTTAAGCTTTTAATAAAGTTGCTAACTTGCAGCTTTGACAATCTACTAGCTCCCCAATGGCCAAACGCTGCTACTTTTTTTGCCTTTCCATCCTCCTACCCATATTAGCGTTCGCCCAGGATCCGGGCGTGGACGAGGGGCTGGAAACCACGGGGCCCACCATTGACGAGAAGATCCAGAGCGTGTTCGAGCCCGTCACGCGCTTTGTAGAATCCATTGTCTTCTTCCCCGTCACCCTCGGCGGATTTCAAATTCCCTTCGTACTCCCCTGGCTGATCGTCGGAGCCCTGGTTTTTACCATCTACATGGGCTTCATCAACATCACCGGCTTCAAGCACGCGCTGGATGTGGTGCGGGGCAAATACGACGATCCCGATGACCAGGGGGAGGTGTCCCACTTCCAGGCCCTCACCGCCGCCCTTTCCGGTACCGTGGGCGTAGGTAACATTGCCGGGGTGGCCTTCGCGGTGGCCCTCGGGGGCCCCGGAGCTACCTTCTGGATGATTATCGCCGGCCTGTTGGGCATGACCTCTAAATTCGTGGAGTGTACCCTGGGCCTGATGTACCGGGACGTGCACGCCGACGGCTCCGTATCGGGCGGCCCGATGTATTACCTGGATAAGGGCCTCAAGGAAAAGGGACCGGGCTGGGCGGTACTGGGCAAAGTTCTTGCCGGTATGTTCGCTGTAGCCTGCATCGGCGGCAGCTTTGGAGGCGGCAATATGGTGCAGATCAACCAAGCCACCCAGCAGCTCACCGAGGTGACCGGCGGGGTGGACAGTTTCTTCTACGGACGCGGATGGATCTTCGGCGTTGCGATGGCCCTCACCGTGGGTCTGATCATCCTCGGCGGCATCAAGAGTATCGCCAAGGTGACTGATAAGGTCGTTCCCTTCATGGTGGGTATCTACGTGCTCGGCGCCCTGGTGGTACTGGGCTACCACTTTGCCGACATTCCTGCGGCCTTCGCCATCATTCTCGACGGGGCCTTCAACTCTGATGCCCTGTACGGCGGCATCATGGGGGTGCTCATTCAGGGATTCCGGCGCGCCGCCTTCAGCAACGAGGCCGGGGTAGGCTCTGCCTCCATTGCCCACTCGGCCGCAAAGACCGATGAGCCCGTCAGCGAAGGAAACGTGGCCCTGCTGGAACCTTTTATCGACACCGTTGTGATGTGTACCATGACCGCCCTGGTCATCATCATCACCAATTACGGTGGCTACGGCGCCGAGGCCGCCTTCCAGAACAAGGTAGACGGAACCGTAGGCGATATTACCCTCACTTCCGCCGCCTTCGAATCCGTCATCAGCTGGTTTCCGCTGGTGCTTGGCGTGGCCGTGATCCTCTTCGCGCTCTCTACGATGATCAGCTGGTCCTACTACGGGCTGAAGTGCTGGACCTATCTCTTCGGAGAATCCAAGACGAACGAAGCGATCTACAAAATCCTGTTCTGCATCTTCGTCGTCATCGGCTCCGCCATTTCAGCCTCCGCCGTATTCGACTTCGGTGACGCCATGATCTTCGCGATGTGCTTCCCCAATGTCATGGGGCTCTACATCCTCATGCCCAATGTGCGCCGGGCCCTCCGCAGCTACCGTTCCCGCGTGAACAGCGGCGAGATCACCCGCTTCGACTAGAATGCACGCTAGATAAAAAAGGCCCCGCGTACCAGGGGTGCGCGGGGCCTTTTTATGGGTGGTTAGGAAGATTACCGGCTGGCTTCTTCGGCGGGGTTGGCCTGCAGGGTGAAGGTACGCCGCACGGGATTCAGGGGAGTTTGTACCACGCTGTCGCCCTTCATCAGGGTCAGGGTCACGGTGTTTTCCCCCATGGGAAGGCCTTCGATGAAGTAGGGTTTCCATTCGTCGATCATGAACTCCTTGCCGTTAATATTGGCCATCACGGTGTAGCCGTCGCCAATGCTGGCGTTGACGGGGTAGAAGTCGAGCATTACGTTCTTCGTCTGGTCGGTGCCGACGTAGTCACCCTTGGGCCGGCTGTAGAACAGCATGGGCTCGGTGATATCCTCAGCGCTGCTGAAGCCGCCATTGGCTACGTTCACCTTCACCGCGCGGTGCGCTTCGGGCGATTTGATGGATTCGTGGTAGCTCCGGCTCAGGAAGGTCAGGATGTGGTGCTCCCCGTCGGCGATCGGCTGGTCGAAGGAAGGTTGGTACTGAGCGATGTAGGGCTCATTGTCGATGATCAGGTGCACGTGCTGCCCCTTCTCCGAGTTGGCACACATCAGCTGGCTGGCGTCGTCGGTGATTTTACCGAAGGTGTAGCCGCTTACGTTGTAGTTGAAGGTGCCGTTCTCGTACTTCCAGTCGTCGATGCTGGCGTTCGGAAAACCTTCGGTCGGGGGCATATCGGTGAGGGTGATATCGGAATTACCGGGATTACCGTCTCCGATCATACCGCCATCTTCCGTGACGCCGCCCTGGTCCATCTCATCTTCCTTGGTATCGCCACCGCAGGCCACGGTGAACAGGAGCATGAGGAATAATAGTGCGTGTAGAGTCTTCATAGGTTGGAATGGTTAACTGTTTTACCCGTATGGGCGTTACCTGTAGAATTACATAATCAACCTTTAGTTCGTGACGCAGCGGCCAGACCTAGTAGAATTCCGTGTGGAAGGAATGGATTGCAACAATTGCGCCCAGTCCATTCACCGCTACCTCGAGCGCGAGGGCCTTACGGACGTCATGGTCAACTTCCAGACGCGCGAGGTCCGCTACCGTACGCAGGAGGGGGCGGCGAGCGCAGGTGCCGTGAAAGCCGGTATCGCCGGGCTGGGATTTACCGTTGTCGGGGAACCCGAGGGCCCCCGCCACCGCTTCGACTTTTCCCTGAACAGCCGGCAGCGCCTCCTGATCTGTGCCGTATTTACCCTGCCGCTACTCCTCGGCCACTTCCTCATGATGGCGGGCATCTCCACTCCCCTCGAGAACGGTTGGGTGCAGCTGGGCTTTACGCTTCCCGTTTACCTCGTTGGGGGATTGCACTTCGGGCGTTCCGCCTGGGCCGGATGGCGCACCGGCATGCTCAATATGGACGTGCTGATCTTCCTCGGGGCCACCGCCGCCTTCACCTACAGCCTCGTCGGACTGTACTGGCTGAATCCCCGCTATTATTTCTTCGAAACCGCCGCCACCATCATCACCCTGGTGCTCGTCGGTAACTGGCTGGAAGCCCGCGCCGTGGACCGCACCACCACCGCCATCGGGGCCCTGTCCGACCTGAAGGAGGAGCGCGCCCGCGTACTGATGCCCTCCGGCACCCTGGTCTCCTTACCCGTGGAGGAAGTGAAGGTTGGTAACCGGGTCAGGGTAAATACCGGCGACCGCATCCCCCTCGACGGCACGATCCGGCAGGGTGGCGTCTCGGTCAACGAAGCAATGCTCACCGGGGAATCCCTGCCGGTAGAGAAGCGGGTAGGGGACCGTGTGCTCGGCGGCAGCTCCGTAGTGGCCGGTCAGGCCACCTTCGAGGTCACCGAGGCCTACCGGGACGGTACCCTCGCCCGCATCATCGAACTGGTCAAGACGGCCCAGTCCGATAAGCCGTCCATTCAACGACTCGCCGACCGCATCAGCGCGGTATTCGTCCCCGCCGTGATCGCCATCAGTGCCCTCACCTTCGTAGCGGGATGGGCCACCGGTTATGCCTCCGCCACCCAGGCGCTGATGAACGCCATTGCCGTTTTGCTGATCTCCTGTCCCTGTGCCATGGGTCTCGCGACGCCCACCGCCGTCATGGTCGGGGTGGGGCGCCTGGCGCGCAGCGGGATCCTGGTCCGGGGCGGAAGCACCGTAGAGACCTTCGCCGGCATCCAACGCGTCGTATTCGATAAAACCGGTACCCTCACGACCGGGGAACTGTCCGTAGGTTCCTTTACGGTCGCGGCGGGCTACGACCCCGCCGTGGTGTACCGCCTGGTCTTCGAGCTGGAGGCTTTCAGTAGCCATCCCATCGCCACTTCAGTCCGGAATTATCTCTGGAAGCAGGAAATGGCTCATGTAAAGTCAGCGGAATACCTGGACTTTGCAGGAGCGTGGGAGGTCACCGAGACGGCCGGTCTGGGACTTACGGCGGGTGATTTCTACCTGGGAGCCGTCCGTGGGTCCGGTCCCGAGGCCGACGTGGTACTAAAGCGGGGGGACGAGGTGATCGCCTGGTTCACCCTGGTGGACACCGTCCGGCCGGGGGCTAGGAACCTGATCAGACAACTCCACGTGGAGGGGATTGAAACGGTGCTACTCACCGGCGACCGCGAGGTAAAGGCCAGCCGTGTCGCGGACGAAGTCGGGATCACGGAAGTGTTTTCCGGTCAGTTACCCGAGCAGAAACTGGCGTGTATCACCCGCCTAAGCGATGAAAGCCCGACCGCGATGGTTGGCGACGGCATCAACGACGCGGCCGCCCTCAGCCGCGCTGACCTGGGCATCAGTCTGGGTGGCTCGAGCGCCGCCGCCCTCGATGCTGCCCAGATCGTCCTTTTACGTGACGATCTCTCGCTGCTCGTGGAAGGACACCGTATCGCCGGCCTCACCGTGCGTACCATTCGCGAGAGCCTGTTCTGGGCATTTTCCTACAACCTGGTGGAGATTCCGCTGGCCGCTCTGGGCTACCTGAATCCGATGTGGGCCGCCCTGTTCATGGCCTTTTCGGACGTGGTGGTCATTGGCAACGCCATCCGCCTCAAAAACCGTTGAGGTGGAGGAACGGGAAAAGAAACACCGCGGCGGACGGGGCGCACAGGTCAACCCCGCGAACCCCCACCACCATCTGCGGTACGACGAGCTGCCGGACCCCGAGATTGAACTGCGGACGGAGTACATCCCCACCCACCCGAAGACGATCCTCAATAAGATAAGCAGCCCGGATCTGGGACAGGGCTACGGATTGAACAGCTACCAGGGCTGCGAGCACGGCTGCGTGTACTGCTTTGCCCGTACCACCCATACCTACTGGGGCTACAGTGCCGGTCTGGACTTTGAAACGAAGATCCTCTACAAAGCCGAGGCACCCGCGTTGCTCCGGCAGGCGCTCGGCAAAAAGAACTACGAGCCGATGCCGATCATGATGTCCGGCAACACCGATGCCTACCAACCGGCGGAACGGCGGTTCGAACTTACGCGGAAGTGCCTGGAGGTGCTGTGTGAATTTCGCCACCCCGTCGGACTGATCACTAAGAATTCCCTCATCGTGCGGGACCTGGACCTGCTGAAAAACCTGGCGGCGGATGACCTGGTGCACGTTTGCTTCAGCATCACCACCCTGGAAGAGGACGTGCGGCGCTGGCTGGAGCCCCGGACGGCCAGTATTGCCCAACGATTTCGGGCGGTGGAGACGCTGAGTGCCGCCGGCATCCCCGTCATGGTGAATATCGCTCCCGTGATCCCGGGTCTCACCGACCACGAACTGATCGGGATCGCCGCCCGCTCGGCCGAGGCGGGTGCCCGCAAGATCGGGTACAGCCTCGTGCGGCTCAACGACCAGATCGGGGAGATCTTTACCGACTGGATCCGCCAGGTGTATCCCGACCGCGCGGAACGCGTCCTTAACCGGATTCGCGACACCCGGGGCGGGGACCTGAGCGAGAAACGCTTCGGGATCCGCCACCACGGCGAGGGCGAGTTGGCCGGCCTCATTGCCCAGCAGTACCGACTGGCCAAGCGCAAATACTTCGAGCCGGGTGGCGACTGGCCGGCCTATAACTTCGCCCCCTTTGAGGCGCGACGGCGACCGCCCCAGCTGACGCTCTGGTAGGCGCCTACACAATAAGCGGGAGAATTTGTCATTCTAAAGGAAGCTCTATCCCCAGCCTTCGCTTATGTCCCACACCCGCCTGTTGCTGGCATTTGCCGCTCTTGTTTTTCTGGTCCCCGAACCCGCTGCGGCCCAGTGGGGACGAAAGAAGGAAGAAGCTCCCTGGCCCCCGGAGCGGGCCTATAGCCGCCTCTACCTGGGCGGTGCCCTGCAGGATGTATTCGAACGCCACTACGACTTCTGCGGCTTCACCCGCGGGGAGGGTAAACGGGATTACACCCCGCCCAATATCGAGTCGTTTCTCGGTAAGCGAAGCCTGCGCACCCGCGTGGAAAAGGCCAACATCAACGGGGGCAACCTACTCAACTACGTATTCTCCGCCGCGGAGACCACCGCCTCGCTGGACGACATCCGGTACAGTCCGGGTAATCTACTTTTCAATGAAGCGGACGGCATCAACCTGCTCCCCGAGCCGCGCGACGGCTTCGATTCCTTCATCCTCACCAAGAATTGCGCCGGCTACCTGAAGGCCAGTCTCGACGCCGGACTCAAGCCGCCCTACGCCGCCTTCGCCGCGGCGCTCGATACCGACGCCCGCCGCAGCAGCAGCGTGCTGGCCATGGCCGGAAGTTTCGAAAGTCCGCTGTCCGTAGTACTCGGGGCCCACGATGACCGCACCACTGAGCTCATGGCCCACCTCTGGCTGTTCTACCAGGAGCACCCCGAATATGACGGGGAGGCCTACTACCTGCGGCAGTTTGACGGCATCGTCATTAAGCACCTCACCGACAGCAAGGAAGTGGCCGCCGCGGAGCAGTCCGTCGGCGTCAATGTCTCGCTGCCCTTTAGCCTCAAGCTTAATTCGGAATTGAGCCACCGCAGCGAAAACGAGAATTCTTTCACCGCCAGCGACTGGGAGACGATCGTGTACACCGACTTCGAAGGCCCTTATACCCGGCAGGGAATGTTCTACCGCCTCCCCGGACCGGAGGAGATCGCCGACTACTTTGCCCACCTGCCTTCGGTGGCGGAAGCCCCGGCCCCGCTGCGGGAGGGCGCCAGCCACCGGCATACCATCCATGTACCGGGGCTGCCCGCTGCCCTCGCCGGTGCGGGCTGGTCGCTGGAAAACCTTAGCGGCGAGGCCTACGCGGAAGTTCCTTCGCTAGCGGTTAGCGCCGAAGAGGGGGGGCTAGCCTTCACGTTGACCGGGCCGACCGCGGCTGCCTTATTTCCCCGTCCGGACGGCACGCTGGTCCCCCTGTACTACGAACTGGTGCTGCCGGCCCGCGGTCCGGCCTATCCACTGCGGATACCGGTGGACCAGCGACTCACTACCTCCGCCCATCCGCTGGTTGACCTGGCCGGCACCCGCTTTGAGTTGCACCGCCGCAATTCGGGGCAGTATGCTTTCCAGTGGCACCTATCGGTGAATGTGGAGGACGGGGAAAACCCCCTCGATGCCCAGGGACAGTTCGATGCCCGCCCCATCCGGGTAGGTACCGAATCCGAGACGCTGGATACTCGGGTCGTCGATGCTAGCTACGATAAACGAAGAGCCGTGCTGAACCTCACCCTCGAAAGCGAGCGCAGCTGGCCGCTGAATATGATCGACGACCGCAACATGCGCAGTTTCAGTCTGGATGGCGAGTTGGTCATGCCGGTCCGGGATGGCTACAGTGCCTGCCGGCGCCCACTGACCGCCCGCCTGGCCGTTCCGAGGATCGTGGCACCTGCGACCCCGCCGCTCCCGTTTACCCGTTCACGCCCTGATCCTGTGCAAGGTTGAAAAACTCGTCGAGGGCGGGGGTAATAACGATCTCCGTGCGCCGGTTGCGGGCGCGCCCTTCGGCGGTACCATTGTCGGCCCGTGGGTCGTTATCGGCGCGGCCGGCAGCGGTCAGGCGGTAAGGGTTTACCCCGAAATCGCTGATCAGTTCCCGTACGACGGCCGCCGCGCGCATGGTGCTGAGCTCCCAGTTGTCTTTGATGCTGTTGCTGTTGATGGGCACGTTGTCGGTGTGGCCTTCAACGATGATGCTCAGGTCGGCGTGGTCGTTGAGCACGCGGCTGACCTTGTCCAGCACCCGCTCCGAAGCGGGATTCAGGCGCGAAGAACCGCTGGCGAAGAGGAGGTTGTCGCTGATACTCACGTGTACCTTGCCGCCGCGTACTTCCACGTGTACGTCTTCGTCGTTGATGTTGTCCAGACTGCGCTTCAGGTTCATGACCAGCGCCAGATTGACGCTGTCCTTGCGCTGGATGCTGCGATTCAATTCGTTGATGCGGGTGGTCTGTCCGCTGATCGATTGCAGACTTTCCCGGATGCTGGTGGCTCCTTCCTTGCTGATCACGGAGAGATCCTCCATGCGGTTCAGCAGGTCGCCATTGGTCTGCTGCACATTCGCCAGCTGGCTCTGCAGCAGGTCGTTCTCGCGCTGCACGCTGTCCAGCTTACTCTCCAGTTCCGCGACTTTGGCCTTATTACAGCCGAGGAGAGGAAGGAGCAACAGTAGGGGAAGGACGTATTTCATTTGGTAGAGTATTTGGCTTGCAATAACGGGGATATTTGCCGTTGCGTATCGTTTGGCTCAGGAGTCGAAGATCACCTCCGTGGCCCCGTAGCCGTATTTGGGGTGGTAGTCGTTCGAAAACTTGCGCACGAAGGGGACGTGCTCCAATTTGGCGTGGACCTCCGTCTTCAGGATGCCGTTGCCGAGACCGTGAATAATGTAGACCCGCTCCACGTCAAGGCGCAGGGCCTGGTCGATGAAGGCATCAAAGTGTTCCATCTGGGTGGAGAGGACCTTGTCCTTGGGGACCGACCGTGGATCGTCGACCAGGGCTTCCAGGTGGAGATCGAGTACGGGATTGAAGTTGGTCCGTTCCTGGGGTCCGGCGGGGCGGGCCGCGGCGACCTTTTTGGAGGGCTGGTTCTTCATTTGCGAGCGCGTCAGTTCCCGCAGGGTGGGCCCGCCCGTGTTTCGGTGCTCCACGGAGACGGCCTCGAGGCGCGGAAACACCGTGAAGAGGTGAGCGCCCCGGCTGAGCTCGGGTACTTCGCGGTAGCTGCTGAAGAACTGCTTCGGCCGGATCTTCACCTGGTGGAAGTGACGGGGACCGGTGCCTCCCTCCACCACGGCGCGCACGTCCAGGTCTATGGAGAGCCGTTCGTTAAGCCACCCGTAGGGGATTTCCTCCATTTTCTTTTTTTCGTAGGCTTCCAGCGGGCCGAAGCGCGAGCTATGCTGCCGGTCGGCGGTGCGCACCTTGATCTCGTAGAGGATCTTGCTGCCCGTCCCGTTGATGAGGTACAGCTGGTAGCGTGAGGGCTCCCCGGCCGCATCGAATAGGGGATCAAAGGCCAAGTGCACGCCGGTATCGTGCTGGCCGCGCTGGGCGGAGGCGGAGCGCAATGAAGGAGTGTCGGGAGCGGGGGTGGCGGCGGAGGGTGAAGAGGCGTCGAGGGGGGCGATGGCGTGGCCCGGGACGGGGAGGTGCCCGAGGCCGCCGTCCAGGCGTACCTGAAAGAGGTCTCCTTCGAGGCGGGCGGATACGGTACCTGGCTTGCCGGTCCGGAGCAGGGTGACGCGGTCGCCTACGTTGAAGTTCATGGCTGGTAAATTGACTTGTTCCTGTAAAGGATTGCGGGGGCCCGAAGTTGTGCCGTGGGGGCAATTTGCGCCCTACCTTGGCGGCATGTCTTCGAGCTCTTCCGTACGTTGGCGGCTGGCCCAGTTTCTCGAGATCCGCTGGTGGCGGCGCTACCTGCGCGGGCAGTCTCCCCAGGACTATCTGCAGCGCAAGCGGGCCTACTGGAACCGGGTGCTGGAGCAACTCAACTGGACGGTGCAGCACGGGGCTCGGGCCCTGGATGCGGGCTGCGGCCCCGCCGGCATCTTCACGCTGCTGCATGACCGGCAGCGGATCACCGCCCAGGACCCGCTGCTGGACCGCTACGAGGAGCTGCCCGTTTTTTCCCGCGGGCATTACCCGGCCGTCCGCTTCCTGGCGCGGGCGCTGGAGGAGACCGAACTGCTCGATCCCTTTGATGTGATCTACTGCTTCAACGCGATCAATCACGTAGGCGACTGGGACCTCAGTCTCGACCGCCTGACCGGGCTGGCACGGCCGGGCACCCGGATGATCCTGAGCAGCGACGTACACCGCCGGGCCTGGCTATTGCCGGTCTTCCGGGCGCTCCCCGGCGATGTCCTGCATCCGCAGCAACACGATGCGGAGGCCTATCGGGCGGCACTGGAGAACCGTGGGTGGCAAATCCTCGGGGAGCATTCTCTGAAGCAGAGCTGGCTGTTCGACTACCGGGCCTGGGTCTGCGAGTTCGCAGATTCGGAAGTCATCCGCTTGAACTGATCGCGGAAGCGGGGGCTCTCCGTGCCCATCCACTTATCCCAAAAGGTGAAGTACAGGCCAAAGTTATAGCGAGCCTGCTTGTGGTGGGCGTCGTGGTGGGTGGCACCTATGAGTCCGCGGAGCAGGGGAATGCGGCTCCAGGAGGCGGGAAATACTTCTATTCCAGCATGGTTGATGGTGGCCGACAGCGTCATCATGGCCAATAAGGTCAGGAAAGCGAAGGCGTGCATCGGGATCACCAGCACGCTCAGCGGCAGGAATACCGCCTGCAGCACGGCCTCGGTGGGGTGGAAGCTGAAAGCGGTCCAGGCGGTCGTCTCGATACTCTCGTGGTGCCAGCGGTGTACCCGCTCGTAAATGCCGGGCCGGTGCATCCACCGGTGGATCCAGTAATAGTAGGTCTCCTGGGCGAGAAGGAAGATAACCGGCCCGAGCACGAGCCAGAGGTAGTCGCGTACACCGTCGAGGGTGAGGTACAACTTGGTGTGGCCGGCCTGCCACAGATACAGTACCATAATGCCGAAGACGGCGAAGATCGCGGAGACGACCGCGGATCGACGGATCTCCGTTTGCACCTGCGCCCCCGCCCCCACCTCGTAGTGGAAGATGCGGTGCCGCAGGCGGTCGCGCAGCCGCAACCGCAGCACGTAATGGTATAGTCCGCTGAACGCCAGGTAGCGCAGAAATACCACCACGAAAAGAGCGCCGATCCAGAAGAGCCAGTGGGTTAGCATAGTGGGGGGTTAACGGCTATCTTAGCCGGGGAGTGCGGTACCGCTGCCGTTCGAATGAAATCACGGTCAAGTTGTTGCCATCCCTCAAATATATCCTGCTGCTGCTGCCCATGTTGGTCGGTTGCAGCTTCGCGCGTATGAAAACGACCCCCCCTCTCGCCGCCTTTGACTGGCAGGGGCACCGCGGTGCCCGCGGCCTGCTGCCCGAAAATACCATTCCGGCCTTTCTGCGGGCACTGAGTTATCCGGAAATCATCACCCTCGAGCTGGACGTGG
>JBGTHX010000109.1:0-4337 GCA_041746055.1 Lewinella sp.
CGAGCCGTTCGTCGATGACGTCATTCACGGTGAGACCCAGTTCGCGGGCGGTCTCGGGCATCAGCTGCCACAGTCCGGCCGCCCCCACCGGGCTCACCGCCCAGGAGCGTAGCGCGCTTTCCACGATGCTCAGGTGCTTCAGGTCGGTGGGCAGCCCCGCCGCGCGGATCTCCTCCTCGAAGATGGGGAAGAAGCGCGCCGATCGTCCGATCATCCGTCCGCTGGAGATGGGCCAGTCGACAAGGTAATTCACGATCCGCCGGTATACGGCGTCGTCCATGCGGTAGTCCAGAAAGGATTGGTCGAAGGCCGCCAGTTTTTCCTCCACTTCCTCGCGGCTCAGTTCCATGATTCGTTCCGCCTGCCGCTCCGCTTCCTCCACGCCGAGGGCATGGCCGGTCGACGGCAGCAGAATGAAACAGAAGAAAAGTGTGCAGTAAAAGGAGTTCAAAGGGGAAGTATAACGTATGATTGGGGCGGCACCGACAAAGATAGGGAAATTCCCTCAGCCCCGGTCCGGGTAAAATAGCCAACGAATGGCTTTCGGGAACTCTCTTCCCCAGCGCGCCTCGTTGTGCTGGCCGAGCGGGTCCACCGCCAGCTCGATCTCGAGCCGCGAAGCACCGCTCTGTTGCAGCAGCTGTTGTCTGAAACGCTCCATATTCGGAACCATTGTGGCACTCTCCGCTTCCCCGCCGTACAGGTACATTTTGCCGTGGTACTGCTGGGTCAGCTTCATCAGGTTGAACGGAATATCGGGCGTCACCCACAGGCTGGGGCTGAAGACCATCAGTTTGCGGTAGGTTTCCGGATACATGATACCCGCGTAAATGCTGATCAGCCCACCCAGTGAGCTGCCTCCGATGCCGGTGTGTTCCGCTTCCGGCCGCGTGCGGAAGTGGCCGTCGATGTAGGGTTTGAGCCCTTCGGCAAGGAAGCGGACGTACTTTCTTCCGTCTCCCTTGCCGAGGCGGGTCTTGAAGGAGGGGGTGAACTCGCTCACCCGTTTGGAATCCGCGTGGTCGATGGCCACCACGATCAGGTCGCCCATGCCCCGCCCGGCCAGGTTCGCCAGGCGCTTGTCGACGCCCCAGCTGCCGTAGGGCGCGTAGTCGTCGAAGAGGTTCTGTCCGTCCTGCAGATACAGCACCGGGTAGCGGCGGTCGGAGTCGTAGTAGTCGTGGGGCAGCAGCGCCGCCACCCGCCGCGTCCGAATCAGTTCCGGGATCTCAAAGTGCTCGTGGATCACCTCGATACGGGGCAGGAAGCGGCCGTCGTACTCCAGGCCGGGGCTGGCCCAGTGCGGCACCTTGTCGGGCAGCAGCCAGTGCTCCCGGGTGTGGCGCACGTGGTTGGCGGTGCTGTCCTCGTAGTGCCCGAGCTCCACGGCTTCCCAGCCGCCGCGGGTGTATTTGTACTCCACGGTCAGGTCATCACTGTCGAAGTGGAAACTGCGCCGGTAGCGGCCCGGCCGGTCGCCGGGCTCCATGCGGTAGGCCTCATCGCGGGCGTTCCAGTTGTTGAAGGTGCCGGCTACGTACACCGGCCGGTCGTCGTCGGTGCTCGTGATCAGTTTGAGGGTACGCTTGGGCATGGCGGGGTGGGGTAGTGGGGCAAAGGTAGGCAGGGCCGGCTATCTTGCGCGGATGAACCCCCGCTCCCCGTTCCGCTTCCCCGGCACCTGCGTTCCCGCCCTGCTTTTGCTGCTGTTAGGCTGCGGCAGACCGGATATGCCGCGGAAATTCAAGCTGCCCGCCGCCATCAGCGAGGCCTCCGGACTGGTCATCGACGGCCGCGAGATGATCTGGCACAACGACAGCGGCGACGGGCCTGTCCTGTATACTACCGACCTGGCCGGTCAACTGATCCGCACCGATACCCTGCACGCCCGCGCCGTCGACTACGAGGATATCTGCGCCGACGCCGAAGGGCTGCTGTACGTCGGCGATTTCGGCAATAACGTGGGCAGGCGGAAGGAGGAGACCATCTATATATACGACCGCGCGGCCCGGACCACCGACTCCATCCGCTACAGCTATCCCGGACAGGACGGCGAAGGCCGGCTGTCTAGCGGCAACTACGACTGCGAGGCGATGGCGGCCGCCGACGGCTACCTCCACCTCTTTACCAAGGACATCCTCTTCGGCGACCGGCCCTTCTACATTTACCACTTCCGCCTGCCGGCCACGCCGGGTACCTACGTGGCCGAACCCCTGGATAGCCTCTACCTGCCCCGACGGGTGATCACCGGAGCGACCCTCGACCGGGAGCGGCGGGAACTCTACCTGGTAGCGTATAACTTCCGCATGCTGCTCGGTTTCCTGCCCAGCAGTTCCGCTTCGCTGATCACGCTTACGGACTACCCCGACGATCGATTCCTGTCCGGGAAGATGCAACGCCGCAACCTGGCCTGGGCCATCCCCACCCAGCACGAGGCCGTATCGATCTACGATGAGGATTACCTCTACATCGCCGCCGAGGCCACGCGCATCCGACCGCGCGCTATCGCCCGCCGCATCCGCCGCTGATCACCGCCACTGCCGGCTCCCGATCCGGTAGTAAATGATGTAGCGACTGCCGGCATGGGCGATTCGCGGCCAGAGGTCCGCCGCAATGCTTTCGGCTTCCCGGCGGGTGACTGCTTCGAGGCGGAGGCGATCGTCCTGGTACAGGTAAAGATTCCCGTAGTAGGTGGACCGGGCCACGCGGTAGCGGGTGGGGGAGAGGCGCGTGAAGCGGCTGCTGTCGGAAAGCTCCTCCAGGGGGGGCTCGTTGATGAGGTAGGCCAGGCGATCGCGGCGGTAGACCACCGCCCAGTCGTAGGCCGGCACCGCCAGGTCGAGGGGTAGGGGGTAGGGAGGCGTCGCTTCCACGTAGTCATCCACGATCGCCGGATCGAGGATGGAATTCTCCGTGTCCCAGCGGTCCAGGTCGCCGGTATTGTAGGCCATCAGTACCACGCGGTCGACGGGCGGAATGCCCTGCTGCTCGCGGTCGCGGTATTGGTGCAGGCGCACCGTGCAGCTTACCGGCACAGCGGCCAGTTCGCGCAGCCGCTCCAGGAAGGCAAAGTAGGCGTCGCGGGTGCCGGCGGTCCAGTCGCAGTCGATCTGCAGTTCGGGATAGGGGCCGGGGAAGCGGCGGGCCAGGAGCCCGAGTAACTCACCGGCCAGCTCGTCGGTGGAATGCGTAAAGACCTCGTTGGTGATGAAGACGACGGGCACGGATTCCACGTCGCGCGGCAGACTATCCGCCTCCAGCAGCGCGGCGGGTTGGGCCTTGCCGTCTTTCCAGCCTACGTCGAAGACCTTTATATACAGCCGTTCGGCGCCCGCGGAGCGCAGGGTGGAGTCGGCCGCCTGCAAACGGGTTTCCCAGTGATAGAAGGCTACCCCCGGTGCGGGCGGTTCCGGCCGGCAGCCCGCCAGCAGCCCCAGGCTAATGCATAGACTACAGCTCCACCTCATCCCCGAGCGCGGGTAGTAGTACCTCCCGGAAACCGGCGCGGCCGAGGCTTTCGCTGAAGGGCTCCATACGGTCCGGCGTGCCGTGCACCAGGAACACCTTGCGGCAGCTCTCCTGCTGTCCGTTCAGGAAGTTGATCAGTTCGGAGCGGTCGGCGTGGGCGCTGAACGAATCCATGACTACGACATCGGCACGCAGGTCGTGGTACTCGCCGTAGAGCTTCATGCCGGGTACGCCGTCGCGGATCTTGCCGCCGGGGGTGCCGGGTGCGCAGTAGCCGACGATGAAGATGGTGTTCTTCGGGTCGCCCATCGTGTTGGCGAGGTGGTGCTTGCTGCGGCCGGCGTTCATCATGCCGCTGGCGCTGATGATGATGGCGGGGCCGTCGAGGAAGTTGAGGGCCTTGCTCTCCTCGACACTCTGGGTGTAGGTGAGGTTGGCGAAGCCGAAGGGATCGTCGTCGGTGAGCAGGTAGGTCTGCAGGTCTAGGTCGTAGCACTCCGGGTGGGCGCCGAAGACCGTGGTGGCATCGACGGCTAGCGGGCTGTCGACGAAGACCGGGATCTTCGGCAGCTTTCCGCTGGTCTCCAGCTGGTCGAGCATGTACACGATCTCCTGGGTGCGCCCCACGCTGAAGGCGGGGATGAGCAGCTTGCCGCGCTTCTCGACGCAGGTGGTGCGGATCACGTCCAGGAAGCGGCGGATCTCGTTGGGCGGCGATTCGTGCTCGCGGTCGCCGTAGGTGGATTCGGAGATGACGTAGTCGCAGTCGGGCAGCTTCTGCGGGTCGCGCAGGATGGGCCGGTTGGGGCGGCCTACATCGCCGGTAAAGCCTACGGTGGTGGTGGTGCCGTCGGCCCGTTCAGTGCGCA
>JBGTHX010000110.1:0-4446 GCA_041746055.1 Lewinella sp.
ATCGCCCATCCTCGGGGGACCTGCAGCAGCTGTTCTCCTACGCCCGGCACTACGGCGTACACCACGTAGCGCTGACGTACCCCTCCGTCGGTGACCACCGCTACGTGACGGGCACCTTCCATACCGGCGGGCGGGGCGACCTGCTCTGGCTGCCGGTACAAACGGAAGGGTATGTGCGGGACTGGATGCGGGAACTGGGGGAACGGGTGGGGCGGTGGCTGCCGGTGCCCGACTAAAACCAGCAACAAAGTCACCAGGTATAGGGGTGAAATTGAATGATTTACAAGAGTCGTCATCCCGTATCTTGTAATAACATCCCACCCCCTATGCCCACTCCCATAAACCCGCCTCCTCTCCGGACCGAAATCCTCCACCTGATGAAACCGCCGCTGTCTGCTGCCGGCGCAAAAACGAGCGAAGGTCCCCACCTTAATACCGATATATTTCAGGAGATATGGATAACCGACGCCGATGGCAATCCGGCGCTTTCCTGCGTAGCGCTCAAGCCCTTACCTCCTATACTAGAGGACCTGGGTTCGGAATCCGGTAAGGCCTTCAGCGTACAGCTCACGCAGCTGACTATTCCCCGGGGCATGACGCGCATTAGTGTGGCGGAACTGGAATCAGGTGACTACCCGCGGCATGCAGGGCTCGCCGCACCGCACAGACAACTAGTCCACCAGGATGAGAACGCCTACTCCTACATGACCACCCTCATCTTCAATGTCAAACAACATCCGGATCCGGACGCGGTGGAGGAAACCGGCGTAGCCGACCTACCCCCCGCAAACCCTCCTTCCGCCCTATGGAACCTGCGCATCGAAGATTTTTGTGATGACGAGGCCCATATACCAGCCTCGGCACTGGAGAGGTATTTTCCCTGCTGGCCGAGCAACGGGCCATTTCCATCGTTCGGGGAGGACAACGCCTGCGCGAAACCACTGCGTCCGAGCGGCAGATTGACAACAGCAAAAGAACAGTCTCTCGCCAGCCTAACGGATGACGGAGACGACGATTTTCTGATCGCCGTATGGGACGCCGAGTCAATTGCCTCGTGCAAACCGGGACTAGTCAAAAAACTTCGTTGGCGCTACTTCGGGGAAGGATACCGCAGCGTACCGATGGTAGCCGTATATACCCCAAACCATACCATATTCTGGATCCCGCTCATCGCTCCCCTACAGCTTTGGTCTCCGTGGAAGTGCTTTAAATACTTGCTCGATAAGCTGGTCGCCTACCGCCCCGTCTACCTTGACGGCCCCAACATTTTCATCGCTAAGCTCAACGACCGGCCCTGGTTCAATATCTGAGCTAGCCCAGCACCAGCCCCGCCCAGTTCCCCGGCCAGACCATCCGCCCACCCAATTTTTCCGCAGCGCACGCCCGTTGGGCGTTGGCGAGGGCCCGGGTGAAGGACTGACCGGCCAGTACGTTGGCGTAAAATTCCTCGAGCAGCACCTGGGTAGCGACGGCGTTGATGTCGTAGAGCGAGGCCACCACGTCCGGCACCCCCGCGCGGTGGAAGCTGCGGCGCAGGCTGTAGGTGCCCTCCCGCGCATTGGCAAAGCCCAGCGAAGTGGAACAGGCCGCCAGCACGACCAGCCGGGCCGGCAGGATCAGCCGGCTGATGAATAGGCCGTTCAGGCTGTCGCCGGGACTGAGGTAGAGGTAGTTTTCGTGCAGTTCCAGAGGATTCCCCGCAGCGTGGACGGAGAGGTGCAGCCAATCGTACTGGTCCGCCCGCTCCAGAAAGGTCGTGCGGTTATCCTGCCCGTGGAAGTGATCCCCCGGCAAGGCCGCCAGCAGTTGGTCGGCCAGGGAAACTAGGTAGCCAGCCAGGTCGGGATTGGTCCACACGCCCACCCGTGGTGCCGGACCGATGGCTTCGTCCGGCTCCCGTAACCGGGCAAGCTGGCGGTCGGTGCGCCAGCTCCCCAGGATGCGGAGATCGTGGGAACGGACGAGGTAGGGCAGTTCCACGTAGCCGCCGGCCGCCGTATCGCTGACCAGGGCGGCGAAGGGTAGGTTGCTCAGCCCGACCGAGGGCACGATCAGCAACTCAGTCCGCTTGCGCAGGGCCGACCGCACCGGACCGATCAGGGTACGGTAAAGCGATCCGGCAACGGGGATATAGCGATCGGTAGCCGCCGGCTTGGAAGCGGCGA
Source organism: Lewinella sp. (assembly GCA_041746055.1). Taxonomy (GTDB): domain Bacteria; phylum Bacteroidota; class Bacteroidia; order Chitinophagales; family Saprospiraceae; genus Neolewinella. The sequence goes on from JBGTHX010000110.1 coordinate 2,166, forward strand.
GCATCGCCACCAGGCTGTCCTTCCAAGCGAGGACTTTTGGCCGGGGCACAAGGTAGATCGCCGTCGTATCCCGGTCGGTGTACAGGACGTATAGCACGGAGTCGGCCTCGGCGAATTCAATCAGTCCCTGCGCGGCCGTGAGGGTTTGCCGGGCGGCGTCCAGGTCCGGAGCGGTGGCGGCCAACTGGGCGGGGCGGGGGTCGGGATTTGCCGCCTGCGCCTCCGATTGACGGGCCAGTTGCCGGTCGAGCCGGTAGAGGGTGAGCAGGTCCGCCAGGGGCAGATCAAATCCTTGGGTATACGCCTTGCGGAGCAGTTCCTGGTCCACTTCCCATTCCCGCACCTGCCTTGCCAGGATCGGTTGTTCGGTGGAGTCGACATCCCGCAGCGCCAGGAGTTCGCGGGCGAGGAGCAGCGATTTGCTCAGTTCCATGGTCTGGAACATCATCCGGGCGCGCTGGGCCCGCTCCGCCTTCGGGGCACCGGCGTCCGAAAGGGAGGCCACGAGCGCCCCCCGGATCAGGCGGTCGCCGAGGTCCAGGTTTTTGCTGAGCACGGTCTGCTCGCTGAAACTTCTGTAGGAAGCCTCGTATCCATCCAGCGCCGCCTGCCAATAAACGGTGGCGCGGTCGCCCAGCGGTGGGGTGCCGCTTGCCCGGTACCAGGCCTGGTACACCTCCCCAAGGCTGCGTACGTAATGGATGCAGCTCACGCGGCGATTGCAGCCGAGGGCGAAGTCTGTCCGCGTGGTATCGGTGCCTGCCGGACAACAGCTTTCCAAAAACATTCCCGAGCGAGCATACGCCAGGGCCTCCACGAATTTCCCCCGGGCGAGGCTGATTCTCCGCCGCTGGAAGAGCGCTTCCTGCAGTTGCTGGGTCATGAAGATGCCCGGGCGGGCGAGCAGACGAGCGTAATAGTAATCAACGCTGTCCCTCGCGGAGGAGTCACCGGCTGCGACACGGGCGGCGTGGAAATACCCAAGCGCCCGCTCCGGATATCCGAAGGGGCGGGTTCCCGCAGCCAGGTCCGCGTCAAAGTCCACCTGAAGGGAATCGACAACCGCGCGGATTTCTCCCGGCTTGGCAAAGCGGACGAGCAGGATTAGGCGGTGCTCCAGGGCATAGGGTTTCCAGTTGGAGTGCAGGCGGTCGAGCAGCTCGATCGCCACCCGCATCCGCCCGTCGGCCGCGCTCCAGCCCGTTGGGCGCAGCTCCATTTCCATGCTGCGATCGGCGTACTGCTTGATCGCCCGTGCTTCGATCATCATCAGTTCCGCATAGAGCTGAGATTCTTCCAGCCCCGCCCGCTGCAGCAGTTTCCGCCCGAGCTGCGCGCGCACCTGCATGTCTACCCACGCGAATTCTTCAAATCCGTTGTAGGCCGCGCACAGCAATTGCCGGGCCAGCAGGGTATCCGGGGGGGCATCTGGGATAAGGGATTCCGCGGCGCGGGTGTAGTAGTCTACCGAGTCTACATATACCAGGTGGTGAAAGTGTAGCTGCGCCAGGTACTGGTACAGTTCCGCGAGCCGGGGAGCCGGGATAGAGTCTTCCGCGCCAAGTATCCGTTGCCTCAGCTGCCCGGCCCGCACCATCGCATCCGAAAGCCGGGCCTCCTGGTACTCCACGCGCAGACTATCCATATCCCTAGCGAAACCGCTAGCAAAGGGCGACAGCGGAAGGGCATCCTCCGGGCTACAGGCCAACATTCCCATCAGCAACACGAAAAGCAACAAGGAAGTGAGGCGCATCTTATGTACTTGCCTTTAAATATACACTGTCCGGTACGGGCGGCGGAGCGCGGGTGCAAGGTTTGTTTTCCCCCTTATGAACGACCCGCACTCCCCCGCCCCCCTGGCCGAACATGAGATTCAGGATTGCCTCCACCAAACCCTCGATACGGCTGTAAGAAGGAATGCGGCGCACGAAGTCCGTGCACCGGCTGCTGGTTTCCCGGGGCGGCTTTACGAAGAAGCTGTCCGATGCATGGCGGGGAGGGCACCCCTGCAGCGGATCTGGGCGCTGGTACCCCACAATAACTAATCCCCTACCGCACCCACCCCCGGTAATTACCTGCATGAATTACCCCGAAATCCGCATCGGGGTAATTATTGGTCCACCCGCCGGGGGCCTTTACCGCTTTATTCGGGCTGTATTTGAACTCGTAGCCGTAGAGTTTTCCGCCCCGGTCTTCGATCCAGTCTATTTCCTGCTGGTCGTAGGTACGCCAGAAGTAATTGTTGACGATCAGTTCCTCGTAGTGCTGATACTTGAGGCGC
>JBGTHX010000111.1:0-1555 GCA_041746055.1 Lewinella sp.
TGGCGCACGCTTAATCTGGTGGTGCCGCTGCTGCTGCTGGCGGTCTTCGGGGTGCTCTTCAATTACCTGAGGCGCCGCCGCTACACCACCGTCGTGCCATGAAAAGAACGCTGATCCTGCTGGCCGCCGTGGTCCTCCTCGGCGGGATCGCCTACTACGCGTCCCAGCGCACCCCCGCCGCACCGGATGCCTGGGAGCGGGATTTCGCCACCCCCGATCTGACGCGGATCCACCGCATCTTCATCGCGGACCGGGAGGGGAACCGGGCCGATCTGCGCCGCGGCGGTCCTACCGGCTGGCGGTACAACGGAGAGCCGGCGAACGAGAACGTGATGAAAAACCTGCTGCAGGCCGTCGAGCAGATCAGCGTGCAGCGGCTCCCATCCAGCAAGGCGGTGCCTAACCTGGTGCGCAACCTGGCCGGCGGCGGGATTCTCGTGCAGCTCTTCGATGCGGAGGGCGACAAGCTCAAGGGCTACTACATCGGGGGCGGTACCAACGGGGAATTCGGCACGGCGGCCATCATGGAGGGCAGTGAACATCCGTACGTCGTCCACCTGCCCATGTGGAGCGGGAACCTGCGACACCGCTTCAACCTGCGGGGCGACGAATGGCGGTCCAAGGTACTGTACCAGGTCGATCCCGATCGGGTGGATTACCTCAGCATCGAGTACCCCCGGCAGCAGGACCAGGGATTCCGGCTGGAGCGTACTTCCGACGGCACCTTTACCGTATTCTCCTTCGAGGAGAGCGGCAGCGGCGGACGGCAGGTGCCAAGGGGTGTGGCGGAGGCCGTGCTGAGCCGCTACGAGAACTACTACATCTCGCGGTACCAGAACGGCGACACCGCCGCGGTGAACCGGGCGCATAACCGCCTCCCCTTCGCGATCATCCGGATCAGGGAGGAGGGCGGGGAGGAACAGACGGCGCGCCTCTTTCCGCACTACCGCTGGCCGGACACCCCAGACCAGACTCTGGAATCCTACACCGCACTGATCCACGACGACCGCGACTGGGCCCTCCTCGCGGTGGAAACCACCCAACCCCTACTGGTAGGTTATGATTCGTTCTAGACTCTTACCGGCCGGACTCGCCGTGGCAATCCTTTGCTGCGCCTTCACGATGACGGGCCGCCCGGAGTGGGGCTTCTATGGCCACCGCCGCATCAACCGGCTGGCGGTGTTCACCCTGCCGGTAGAGATGATGCCCCTGTTCCGCTCCCGCATCGATTACCTGACCGAGCACGCCGTGGACCCCGACAAGCGCCGCTACGCCACCACGGGCGAAGCGGAGCGTCATTACATCGACCTCGACCACTGGGGGAAGCCCCCCTTTGACCACCTGCCCCGCCGCCACGCGGACGCCCTGGCCTCCCGCGGCCGGCTGCTGGAGATCCATGCCTCCGGTGACACCACCGCCTGGTCCGCGGATACCCTGCTCCGCCCGGAAAACCTCCTGCTCCTGCGCTCCGCCGCCCACACCGTTGACGTGGACTATGGGATCTACCGGTCGCTTTGGTTTGGCGATCCAAATGGAATCAGTTTAGATTCACTGC
>JBGTHX010000112.1:0-11478 GCA_041746055.1 Lewinella sp.
CTTCGACCAGGGCGTCGACCAGGACATCGCCGCGGTAAACGTACAGAACCGGGTGGCCCGGGCCAACCCCCTGTTGCCACAGGCCGTGCTACAGACGGGCGTGACGGTCTCCAAGCAGCAGACCAGCGCGCTGATGTTCATCTCCTTCTTCAGCACGAACCCGGACTACGACGACATCTTCATCCAGAACTACCTGCGCATCAACGTCATCCCCGAAATGCAGCGGGTGGACGGCGTGGGTGACGTCAACCTCTTCGGGCAGCGCGACTATGCCATGCGGATCTGGCTGCTGCCCGAAAAGCTGGCGGCCTACAACCTCATCCCGACGGACGTCATTAACGCGCTCCGGGAGCAGAGCCTTGAAGCCGCCGCAGGCTCCCTCGGTGACAATGCCGGGGAGGCCTTCAGCTACACCATCAAGTACAGCGGCCGCTTCCAGACCGAGGAGCAGTACCGCGACATCATCATAAAGGCCCTGGGCCAGGGGGACTATCTGCGCCTGGGCGACATCGCGGAGGTAGAGCTGGGGGCCCAGTCGTACTCCGGCAGCTCCTACACCGCCAAGAACCCGGCGGTGAGCATGGGTATCTTCCAGATACAGGGCTCCAACGCCCGCGACATCATCGTCGACATCGAGCAAACCCTGGAGGACATCAAGGCCACCCTGCCCGAAGGCATCGACATCTTCGTGCCCTACAACACCAACAGCTTCCTGAATGCCTCCATCGACAAGGTGGTGCATACGCTGATCGAGGCCTTTATTTTGGTCTTCATCGTGGTCTTCATTTTCCTTCAGGACTTCCGTTCCACGCTCATCCCCGCCATCGCGGTGCCGGTATCGATCGTGGGTACCTTCTTTTTCCTGAACCTGTTCGGCTACTCGATCAACCTGCTGACGCTGTTCGCCCTCGTGCTGGCCATCGGTATCGTGGTCGACGACGCCATCGTGGTGGTAGAGGCGGCCCACGCCAAACTCGACGGGGGGGAAACCGACCCCCGGCGGGCCACGCTGGAGGCCATGCAGGAGATCTCCGGGGCGATTATCTCGATCACGCTGGTGATGGCGGCGGTGTTCATCCCCGTGACCTTCGTCCAGGGTCCTACCGGGGTCTTCTACCAGCAGTTCGGTATCACCCTGATCGTGGCGATCATCATTTCCGCCGTCAACGCGCTAACCCTCAGTCCGGCCCTCTGCGCCCTGCTGCTCAGGGGCCACGAGGAGGAAGTGGAAGGCAAGCGGAAAAGCTTTCCCAAGCGCTTCTTCGCGGCCTTCAACCGCGGCTTTGACGCGACGGTCCGCCGCTACGGTCGTTCCGTATCCTTTCTCTACCGCCACGCCTGGATCACGGTGGTTGTCCTGCTGCTGGCGGTAGCGGGCATCTGGTGGTCCTCGGGGAACGTGAAGACGGGTTTCGTACCGGACGAGGACCGCGGTATCGTGTTCGTGAACGTGGAACTGCCGGCCGGTGCCTCCATCGACCGCACCCACCAGGTGAACCTGAAGCTTTACGACAAACTCGCCGCCATTTCCGGCGTGGAGATGGGCACGCTGGTGGAGGGACGCAGCTTCCTGGGCGGATCGGGCAGCAACTACGGCCTGGGCTTCATCCGCCTTCAGGACTGGGACGAGCGCGGCGCCGATTCGCTGTCGATCGACGCCATTACGGCCAAGATGTTTGCCGCCGCGGCCCAGATCCCCGAGGCCAGTATCGTTTTCTTCGCGCCGCCGAGCATCCCCGGATTCGGTAACGCGGCGGGGGCCGAAGTGAACCTGCTCGACCGCTCGGGCGGCAGCTTCGACGAGCTGGACCGGGTGAAGGAGGACTTCACCGCCCGGCTCACCAAGCGGCCGGAAATCCGCTACGCCCAGTCGTCGTTCAATACCGTCTACCCCCAGTACCAGCTCGACATCAACGCGCCCCTGGCCAAGGAGATGGGCGTGCCGATCAGCAGCATCTTCGCGACGCTGCAAGGCTACATCGGCAGTGTCTTCGCCGCCGACTTCTCCCGCTTTGGCAAGCAGTACCGGGTGTACGTACAGTCGCTGCCGAGCGACCGGGCGGATGTCTCCGATCTCGATAAGATCTTCGTGCGCACGGGTAGCGGGGAAATGACCCCGATCACCGAGTTCATCAGCCTGGAGCGGGTGTACGGTCCCCAGTTCGTGTCCCGCTTCAACCTCTTCAACTCGGCCAAGATTACGGCGGCGGTCAATCCCGGCTACAGCTCGGGTGACGTCATCGCCGCCGTGGAGGAAGTAGCCGACTCCCTGCCCAACAACTACTTCACGGCCTACTCCGGTCTAACCCGCGAGGAGGTGAACGCCGGTAACCAAACCACAACCATCTTCCTGCTGTCGCTGGTCTTCGTGTACTTCCTGCTGGCGGCCCAGTACGAGAGCTATCTGATCCCCTTCGCGGTACTGCTTTCGCTGCCGCTGGGCGTACTCGGGGCCTACCTCTCCACCTCCCTGGCCGGCCTGGAGAACAACATCTACTTCCAGATCGCCCTGATCATGCTGTTGGGCCTGCTGGCTAAGAACGCCATCCTGATCGTTGAATTCGCGGTGCAGCGCCGACGGCACGGGGAATCGATCATCGACGCGGCCATCGAGGGGGCGGAGTCGCGCCTGCGGCCCATCCTGATGACCTCCTTCGCCTTTATCCTCGGACTGATGCCGCTAGTGCTGGCCAACGGAGTGGGTGCCGCCGGCAACCGTTCCATTGGCACCGGCGCCGTGGGCGGCCTGCTGTTCGGTACCGTAGTGGGCGTATTCGTGATCCCGATCCTCTTTGTTTTCTTCCAGTGGCTGCAGGAGAAGATCACCGGCGGTCCGCGACCCGCCGCCGCTCCCGCCCATCCGGAATCCCCAGAAGCCTAAGAACCATGACCCAGGCCCGCCTCCCCACTTACCTGATCGCAGCTTTAGTGCCGCTGGTACTCGCTTCCTGCTACTCCGTACCCCGTTACGAGCGCCCCCGGGAAGGCGTGGTGACCTCCGATTACTACCGTTCCGACAGCCTGGAGCGCGATAGTGCCTCCCTGGCGCTCGTGTCGTGGAAAGATCTCTTCGCCGATCCCTACCTGCAGGACTACATCCAGGAGGGACTGGCCAATAACATCGACATCCGAGTCGCCCTGACGCAGCTGGAAATTGCCCAGGCCTACCTGCTGCAGGCCGACGTCCGCAACCGCCCTACGGTAGACGGTACCCTGCAGTACTCCCGGTCGCAGCTGTCCAAGAATAGCCAGTTCGGTGCCCAATTCAGTACCCTCAACCAGTACCAGCTCAGCGGGACCGTCTCCTGGCAGGCCGACATCTGGGGAAAAATCTCCAGCGCGCAACGGGCCCAGCGGGCGCTGTACCTGCAATCGGTAGCGGCCCATACCGCCGTCAAGAGCCGGCTCATCGCCAATATCGCTTCCACCTACTATGACCTGCTTAGCCTGGACGAGCAGCGGCGTATCGCAGAACAGACCATCTCCAACCGCCGCAACAGCCTTGAGACCACCCGGGCCCTGAAGGACGCGGGCAACCTCACCGAGGTAGCGGTGAAGCAGACCGAAGCCCAGATCTACACCGCACAGGCGATCCTGATCGACCTGCAGGCCCAGATCCGCCTCCTGGAGAATACCCTTTCCATCCTGCTGGGTAGCGACCCGCGCGAATTCCTCCGGGGGGAACTAGCCAGCCAGCGGGTGCGGACCGAACTGACCACGGGCGTGCCCGCTCAGTTACTGGCCAACCGGCCGGACGTCATCGCCGCGGAATATGGGCTGATCAACGCCTTCGAGCTGAGCAACGTCGCGCGGGCCGACTTCTACCCCGCGCTGAACCTGTCGGCTACCGCCGGTTTGCAGAGCCTCACGCTGGAGAAGTTCTTCAACCCAACGTCCTTCTTTGCGACCCTCGTCAGCGGACTTACCCGCCCGATCGTGAACGGGCGCCGCATCCGGACCGCCTACGCGGTGTCCGAACTGCAGCAGGACCAGGCCAAACTGGATTTCCGCTCGGCGGTACTCACGGCCGGCAAGGAAGTTTCCGATGCCCTCTACGCGTACGCCGCGGCCGATGACCGCATTGACGTCAAGGAAAAGGAATTCGAGGCCTACGACCTGGCCACGAGCTACTCGGAAGAGTTGCTGGCCAACGGCTACGCCAACTACCTCGAGGTACTGGTGGCCCGGGAGAATGCCCTGAACACCCAGCTCGACCTGGTACGCGCGAAGAACAACCGCCTGCAGGCGGTCGTCAATCTATACGAGGCCCTGGGCGGGGGCTGGCGCTAGGACAACGCAGCCGCGCCGGCTTCGGCTACCGTATGGTCGTCGTCCACGGTACTGCCGGATACGCCGATCGCGCCGATGACTTTGCCGTCACGCTTCACGGCGACGCCGCCGGGGAAGGTGATGAGGCCGCCGTTGCTGGCTTCGATCTGGTAGAGGGCCTGGCCGGGCTGTACGAGTGGACTGAGGGACTTGGTATCCATCATGAACCAAGCAGCGGTGCGGGCTTTCTTGATCGAGATATCGACCGAACCGATCCAGGCACCGTCCATGCGGGCAAAGGCCACCAGGTTGGCACCGGAGTCGACCACGCAGATGTCCATCTTGGTGTTGATCTCTGCGGCCTTCTTTTTGGCGGCGGTTACGAGCTGTTCGGCTTCGGAAAGAGTAATGTTCATGGTGGGGGGACTTTCTCCGCTAAAACCCGACCGGCCCCGGATGTTTACGGGAGGCTGCGGAGAGCTTCACTCATCCCAGAAGATCGGATCCAGCATGGTCACGTCGGGTACGTTCTCCGCGTTGCGGTTGGTTTCGGTGCTCGGGTACAGGACGCGGCGGGGAAAAGTGGATAGCGCCGCGCCCTGCGGCAGCGTGAATCCTTCGTAGGCGTAATCGTAGCGGCGGGCGTCGACCCAGGTTTCGGGATGGAGAAAGAGGGCGACGTACTTCTCGCGGAAGATGTCGTCGATAGTGACCGGATCGTCCCCGTACACGCTGGCGATGTAGTTCTCTGCGGCGGTGCTGTCCAGCTGAAACTCGCTCATGCTGCCGCGGATGCCCTCGCGGAAGGCGGCATCGCTGCGCTCCTGGTTGCCGGCGGCGAGGGCGGCCTCCGCCTCGATGAATTTCAGCTCTGGGTAGGTGATGATATACAGCGGGCTGGTGGCGGAGGAGACGATGCTGGTGGGGATCAGGTAGGATTCCGTGGTCTCGGTTCCGTTACCCTGGCGGCCGGCCCCGTTGGGGGTACCGATGTAGCGGCCATCGACCGTGGTATTGGTGATGAGGGGGTCCCCTCCATCGCCGGTCACGGTACCCGTCACCAGTTGTTGGGCGCAGGCGAACGCGGAGCTCAGCAGGCCGAATAGGACCAGCAGGTAGCGGGGGTGAAAATCAGTCATATCTACTAGTATTGATAAAAATACACTCAGCGGCGGGCCGCCTAGGAGTGTAAATCTAACAAACTAGCCTTTAAATGCCGAATTAGGGGGGATGAAGCGGACCGTTTCGGCCTGAAACAAAAGAGTTACAGGCGAAAGAGTGCGCACTGCCCCATCATGCCGTCGAAGCTGAGATCGCTGAGTTGGTCGAGCAATTCACCGCGGGTGGGGGCGACGGCCACCACGGAGTTGTTGTAGACGGCGAAGTGGCGTTCGCGTACTCCACAGGCTTTGAGGTCCTTCTTGATGGCCCGGGCACTGATCTTGGAGTACATCTGCATGTACACGTCATACAATTCGGGGTACTGATCCAGGATCTTTTTTATATCGGCCGCGCACGCCTCGCGTGTGGCCGTGGTGCGGAGATGCTGTCTTAGTTCCTGCTCGGCTGCCTGGGCAGCGGGGGAGATTTGCTCTTCCAGGGTCTGGGGGTCCAGGGTTTCGGTTATGCCGCGCACGTCTTTGATCTGTTTAAATTCGTATTCGATATCAGACCGGGATACACTTCCGTTCTGCCCGTCCTCACATACGGACGACGAGGTCATGACAATGGTATCGTTGAAGGGCAACAGGGCTGCTTCCATATATACCGGAAGGCCCTGATCTACCATTTCTGCGGGCGACTGGTCCACGCCAACCACGCCGTACAGCCGGTTCTGCTGCAGCAGCACGGCATATTTTTTATACTGTTTCACCAGGTAAAACCGGCCCTTCTTATATCCTACGAAATTACGCACCGCCTGCTTCTGGGCATCCGTCAGTTCACTACCTGCCTCCCGGATGAAGCGTTCGATCAGTTCGGGGTCGCCGTAGGCATCTTCCACGCGCTCGGGGGCTAGCCCGGCGAAGCTGGACAGACGGTTATTCAGGTCTAAAAATTCCTCGCGCTGGGCGGGACTGAGGTGCATATTCATAAGGTTAAAGTAAGCCGGGCAAACGCCCGTTCTCCGGTTGCCGCTAAGGTCTGCGGCTTGCGGATGAAATGGAACAGTCGGATTGCCGATTAGTGCAATGCTTTAAGCATAAACACGCGATATTCCGACTGGTTGTCTCGGGTGTCCCTTAGCGCGGCACGGCGACCACCTCGTACTCGACGTCGGGGCCGGGGGGCGTATCGAAGCGGGCGTTTACGGCGTATAGCGTACTTCCCTTACGGGTCACCGTGGTCGGCACCCGGAAATCATCGTCGGCAATGACGCTGGTCACGGTTCCGCTGAGCAGGTCCGGAGACAGCTCAATGACGGCGATTTGGTTTAAGAAATTCTGTACTACGTATAATGTCTTGCCCGACAGCAGGATACCGTCGCCGTTCACCACGGTGTCGCCCCCCAGATCGATCCGGGTGGCCACGCCGGTAGCCGGATCTACGCGGTACAGGGTACCGGTGGTGCTGTTCACTACGATCAGCGCATCCCCGTTGGGGGTAGCCTCGATACCGTTGCTGTTAAAGCCATTTGGCACGAAAGTATAATCTCCGATCAGCGTCAGGGTCTGCACGGAGGAGGCAGGCTTGCCCCGCTGGTCGAGGGCGACCCGGTAGAGGTTGGGACCGGCGAAGGATTCGGTGAAGTAGGCCGCGGTGCGGGTCACGATCACGTCGTTGACGAAGCCGCCGTTGAAATCATAGGTGGCTACCCGCTCGAAGGTCCGGGTATCCAGTACGTAGGCGCCACCGCCGGAGCCGCCGGAGACGTACAGGTACTTGGTGCGGGAGTCGAAGGCGAGGCCGACAGAAACGCCGTCGGAAGGGGTGTACACCACCTCGCCTGCTCCGGTCCGGAAATCCCCGCGGTAGATCGATCCGTCGGCCAGTGATCCCACGAAAAATTCGTTTCCGTTGCCCGCTACGATGCCCTCCGGCTGAAATCCGTCGGGCAGTGGCAGCACGTCCGGAAAGGCTTTCCGGAACTCGACCTGGGTACCCCCGGCTTCCGCCAGGGTGTCGGGCTCGCAGGCGGTAAACAGCAGGGCGGAGAATAGGGAGAGCAGGGATAGCCTCAGTAGTGTCATGATCGGGGATTGGGAAAATTTTGACGAATGCTATCCCGACAACGGGATCGGCAAACTCATTGTTTGGCCGTACCGGGCGGCTACCCCAGCAGTTTCAGCAGGCGGTCCGCCGCCTTTTCGATCTCGGTGTAGGTTTGCTGGGCCGCCCGTTGCTTGATGGCGATGAGGCCCGAGCGGTGCACGCGCTGGAAGTCACCGTACGGGAATCCGTAACGGCTCTTGGTCTGCTTGCTGTTATCGTCGTGGATCCCCAGTTGCCACTCGCCGTATTCTTTCCAGCTATGCCGCTCGAGGTATTTGTTCTCGTCTTCGGTGGTGGGTTGAGCCTCGCTCCAGTCGCTGTCCTTTACGTACTGGTTGGCCTTGATCATATTTCGGGCCTTTTCCTCGGCGGCCGGGTTAAGCTTCATCATGGGCGCTTTATCCCATCAACTCCGCTACCGCCCTCCCGGTTCCCTACAGGTGGCCGCCGCCCCGTTCGAAACGGTAGCGGGCGCGGCGGACGGAGGGGTAAAAAGTGATCCCCAGGTGAAAGCCCGCCGTGGCCAGGGCGTAGTTCTCTTCCGGAAAGGAAAGGTCCAGCCCCACGTCCTCCACATCGTATACGTAGGTACCCGCCACCCGCACCCGGGCGTCCAGGGCTACGTGTTCCCCCAGATAAACGAGGAGCCCCGGAGCCAGCGCGCCGCCGCCGCCCCGCGTACGGATGCCGCTGTAGGGCTCGGAGGTGACCATCTGCGCCGCCGCCTCGAAGTACGGAACCACGCGACCGGGATCGCGGCCGAAGTAAAAGCGGGCCCCCAGTTCGGTGCGCCGCTGGGTGTAGTTTTCCGCAAAGCGCGTTTCGGAGTGGCCCGCCAAAAAGCTTGCGCCGTGGCCCAGGTACAGGGTGGTCATCCCGAAGCCGTAGCCGAGCTTGACGCCCGCTCCGTAGCCCTTTGCCCCCTCCGCCCAGTCATTGTCCTCGTACTGCAGTTGTGCGGCCTCGCCGTCCAGGTTCACGAACAGACCGCGCAGGTTCGACTGGGCCGACAGTCCGGCGGTGAGGAGCACGAAGGTGATTAAAGCGTATAGGTTTTTCATGAAAGCAGAGTTCAGGGTGAGCAGTCGCGAATAAAACGCCCACCCGGGGCGCTCTAGTACCGTTTGGCCCCGCCCTAACCTTCTCCTACTCCGTGATTTCCACGCTCACGTCCGATCCCCCCAGTGAAAAATTCACGGGCAGGGGCGTCGGGCCCAGAAAGGGGGTGAGGTCGAACTGGTAGGTCTTCTCCACGATGGCCTGGCAGGTCATTTCGTCCTCCCCTACCCCGTCATCGAAGATCAGCAAGCCACCCGTTTCCGGCCCGGGCTGCCCCTCGGCCCAGAGATCCAGCCGCCAGCCTTCGCTGCTGCAGCCGGTGGCGGAGAGGGTGACGGTAAGGCAGCGCCCGTCCGCGGAGACTGACACCACCGTAAAATTATCGGTCGTAAACCGCGGCAGGGGGTTACGTACCTTGATCGGCGCCCCGCATTCGGTGAGCGGAGCCGTGGCTGCCACGTCGGCATCCTTGGAGCAGCCGGAGGTACGGAAGAGGGAGAGGGCGAAGAGGGGGAGGAGCAGTAGTTTCATAGTTACAGGCTGTCTAGGATCCCCCGCTGCCGCTGGCCGAAGCTCAGGGCCTCCATCAGGGTGGCACTCATCACTTCCTCCAGGTTACCGTAGGCGGCGGCGTAGTCTTCCTGGATGCGGCGCACGACCTCCTGGGCCTCCTCGCGGTCGTAGACGTGGGTGATCTCGCACTTCGGGGCCGTACCGGGCAGTTGCTTGTAGGTCAGGAAGTAGTGGCGCAGCCGGTCCAGGATAGGCTGGGGGATGTCCGAGAGGTCGTTCCAGCTCCCGTACACCTCGTCGTTGTCGAGCACGGCGATGATCTTGTCGTCGGCCTCGCCGCCGTCCAGCATGCGGAAGCCGCCGATGGGCTTGGCCTTCACGATGATGTTGCCGTGGGTGACCTCCCGCTCGGTAAGGACGCAGATATCCAGGGGGTCATCGTCGCCCATGATGCCTTCGCGGCCGGTTTGTTCCATGCAGTACTCGGCCACGCGGTCCTTGCAGTAGGTCTGCGGGATGAAGCCGTACATGGCCGGCACGATATTGGAAAACTTCTGAGGGCGGTCGATGATCAGGTAGCCCGACTTCTTGTCCACTTCATACTTGACCGTGTCGGAGGGGATCACCTCGATGAAGGCGCTCACCACCCTCGGGGCACGGCTGCCGATGTCGATACCGTGCCAGGGGTGGCTCTTGTAGCGCAGGCCGATGAGTTTCCAAAGTTTGTCGTAGGCTTCGTTGCCCATAATTTGATTGATTTGGCGTTGGGGCCGCAAAGGTACGCCGTGGGGGGCGGCGGCGCGCGGGTGCGGAGGGTTTTCGAATATAGCCGGTTAATCCAGGCTAACAAAGCGTTAATATGTGCGGAGCAGCTAACAATAGCCCCGCCCCTTTGTCTCTTTAACGACCATTCCCGACCGATGCGTACCCTCCTCCTGCTCTTATTACTGCCGCTAGCCGCCCTGCGCGCCCAGCCGGATAGCCTGCTGCGGGCGGCACACTGGGCGGAGACCGGAACCGAGCAGCGGCTGCTGCTCACGCCCGACGGCACCTTCCAGCAGGACTACGGCCCCGGTGCCGGCAAGGGCCGCTACCTCATGGGCCGCTACGAGATCGACCCCGACAACCAGGAGCTCACCCTCTCGGTAGACTACTTCCTGGGCCGGCGGCGCATTCCGGCCCGCTACCGGCGCGGACAGGATTTCTACCTGGTCTACCAGATCGACACGCTCACCCCGGACCGGCTCGTGCTCCGCGATCTGCTAACGGACGAACTTCGCTTTTTCACGGCCGAATCCCTCGAAGACGTAGAGGACCCCGCCAATCGCCGGGTGAATCCCGAACTGCCCACCAAGCTGGAACTGCCTCCGGGCTGGGGCGGGTGAGGTCAGGCGCCGGGTAGTCCGGTCCGGCACCGGCAGTAATGCTCGGGCCAGGGACAGTGGGAGGGGTCGTACTCACAGCATTCGAGGTGGAGGTAGCCCCCCGGGCCGGGATCGAAGTAGGCCCCGTGCAGCAGCCGCAGCAGCTGCGGGTAGAGCAGGTAGGGCGGCACCCCCTCGGGGGCATCCACCAGCGTGCGGTAGGTTTCGAGGAGACTCAGCATCCCTTCGGCCAGGCCTTCCGCCTGCCGGCGCGTGAGCTGATCCGCCGGGGGAAACTGTTCCGGGATGAATCCCAGCACCTCATAGAGACTGCCCTCACTCACCCCGCCGACGTAGGCATCGATCTGGGCGTACCGCGCGGCCTGATCGTCGGTCTCGCTGGCGAACAGCGCTCGCTCCAGGGTATGCCGACGGTGTAGTTCCGCGGCCGATCGCATATCCTCCAGCAATTGCTCAAGGTATCTATCCATGGCCTCCAATATAGCCCCCGGAAAGAAAAGGTGATGGCGTAAATGGCCTATACGAAGAGCAAAATGAGGGCCAGCACGACCCCGCCGGCGGTGAAGTACAAGCCTTTTCTCAGGATCGGTCCGCCCGGCATATACATCCAAAAGGCGGAGATCACGAAGAACAGCAGCGACAGCCCGAAAAAGATATTCAGGAAGTACAGGGGATCGTTGGTCGTTGCCTTGTGCAGGTGTGTCATGCGCTCTAACACGAAGGGGAGCTCCTTCTGATTGAAGTTCGCCTCCCCGGTGGCCCGGTCGTAGGTACCGTCAGCGAAGTAGACCACGTCTCCTTCCGTTCGGTCGACCTTGAAGCCCCGCATCCGGAGCTGCTCACCGATCGCGGCATCTTCCAGGCCCGGGTCCAGGGTGCGGGCCACCGGCACCACCACCTTAAGGAAATCGGTGGACCGGAAGATCATGATGATACCGCTGATGGCGTAGAGGGCCATGATACCGGCCAGAAAGAACCCGAGGTAGCGGTGGATTACGCGGACCTTGAAGGCGGAAGCGGCGGATTTACTCATTATCTTTTT
>JBGTHX010000113.1:0-3141 GCA_041746055.1 Lewinella sp.
GGGGTGCGGTTACTTCTTAAACTGCGGGGTGAGTTCCTTCGCCAGGGATTCCAGTTTTTCCAAGTCCTCATCCTGGTACTTCTTGGCGCGGAAGTTCTCCAGCACTTCGGGGTACTTGCGCCCGAGTTCGCCGAGGAAGAGGCTCTCGAAATCCTTTACGCGATCGACGGGGACATCACGCATCAGGTTCTTGGTACCCAGGTAGATGATGGCCACCTGCTTCTCCACGGCAACCGGGCTGTACTGAGGTTGCTTCAGGATCTCCACATTACGCATCCCCTTGTCTAGGATGGCCATGGTGGAGGGATCGAGGTCGGAACCGAATTTAGCAAAGGCCTCCAGTTCGCGGTAGGAAGCCTGGTCGAGCTTCAGCGTACCGGAGACTTTCTTCATCGGCTTGATCTGCGCGTTACCACCCACCCGAGATACTGATACACCTACGTTGATGGCGGGGCGGATACCGTTATTGAAGAGGCTGGATTCGAGGAAGATCTGTCCGTCGGTGATGGAGATCACGTTGGTCGGGATGTAAGCGGATACGTCACCGGCCTGGGTCTCGATGATCGGCAGGGCGGTAAGCGATCCACCTCCCTTCACGATACCGGCCTCGCTGAGGCTGGGGGGAAGGTCGTTCATCGACTGGGCGATACCATCGTCATTGATGACTTTGGCGGCACGCTCTAGCAGGCGGCTGTGGAGGTAGAATACGTCACCGGGGTAGGCCTCACGACCCGGGGGGCGGCGCAGCAATAGGGATACCTCGCGGTAGGCTACGGCCTGCTTGGAAAGGTCATCGTAAATGATGAGGGCGGGACGGCCCGTATCGCGGAAATACTCGCCGATGGCGGCACCGGCGAAGGGCGCATAGAACTGAAGCGGCGCGGGCTCGGAGGCCGAGGCGGCTACGATGATGGAGTAATCCATGGCACCGTTCTCCTCGAGGGTCTTGGCGACCTGAGCCACGGTGGAGGCTTTTTGTCCGCAGGCTACGTAGATACAGTAGACGGGCTCACCGCGCTCGTAAAACTCGCGCTGGTTGATGATGGTGTCGATGGCGATGGCCGACTTACCGGTCTGGCGGTCGCCGATGATCAGCTCCCGCTGGCCGCGGCCAATGGGGATCATCGCATCGATGGCCTTTACCCCGGTCTGCAACGGCTCGTTCACCGGCTGGCGGTAGATTACGCCGGGCGCCTTGCGCTCGAGCGGCATATTATAGGTGGTACCGGTGATGTCACCCTTACCGTCGATCGGCTGGCCGAGGGAATTGACTACACGGCCGACCAGCCCCTCCCCCACCTGGATGGAGGCGATACGACCCGTGCGGGATACCCGGCTGCCCTCGTGGATGCCGGTGGGGCTACCCATGAGTACCACACCGACGTTGTCTTCCTCGAGGTTCAGTACGATGGCCTCGGTACCTGTCTCGAAGGTTACGAGTTCACCGGCCTGGGCATTATTGAGCCCGTAAACGCGGGCGATACCGTCACCGACCTGCAGTACGGTACCGTACTCCTCCAGCTCGGTGGCCGTGTCGAATCCGGAAAGCTGTTGCTTAAGGATTGCGGAGATTTCGTCAGGTTTTACGTCAGCCATGGTTGTTTGATCTTGTAGTTATATGGTGGTGGCGGACTCGTGGCCCGCTACTGGTCTGTCGGATAGCCGGTGCGTTAGGCTTCCAGTCGGTTTTGGTAAAGATTGGGTTTGCGGAGTACGTCCTTCATGTTCTTCAGTTTATGCGCTACGCTGGCGTCGTAGACCTGGCCGTTGAATTCGAGGATAAATCCACCGATCAGGGAAGGATCGATCTGGGTGTGCAACTCGATCTTGGATTCGGTCTTTCCTCCCGAGATCAGTTCCGCCTTGATGGCCTCCAGGGTTTCCGCCGTCAGGGGCGTGGCACTGGTGAGCTGCACGGTGGAGATGTGCTTGATCCGTTTATACTGCTCGTTGAATTCCTTCAGTATACCGAGCATATCCACCTCGCGGCCTTTGTCGATCAGCAGCTTCACGTACAGGCGGGTAAGCTGGTCGGCGCCAGCTTTCTCAAGCAGGGCGGTGAGGATGGACCGTTTCTTGGAGGGGGCCACGATCGGGCTGGTGAGCAGGTTCGCGAAGTCGCGGTTGCGACCCATGGCCAGCAGGGAATCGACGTCCGCCTTGATGGTCTCAAGCTGGTTGCGCTCTTGCGCCAGTTCGATCAGCGACTGCGCGTAACGGGCCGCTACTCTGGGGTTGGTCATGGGGGGCTTAGTTTAGGTCACGAACCAGTTCGCGGACGAAAGCTTCCTGGTTGGCGTCGCTCTTGAGGTCCTTCTGCAGGATCTTCTCCGCAATCTCGATGGCCATCGTGCCCACCTCCTTTTTCAGGTCGACCATCGCGGCCTTGCGCATATTCTCGATATCGCGCTTGGCGTCGCTGGCCACCTTCTGGGCCGCTTCGCGGGCCTCGGTCTTGGCCGCGGCCACCATTTCTTTTCCCTGCTTCTCGGCCTCGCCGATAATGCGGGTGCGCTCCTCGCGGGCTTCGATGATCAGGCGCTGGTTCTCGTTGGCCTGGGCCTGCATCTCCTCGCGGGCGCGTTTGGCCTCGTCGATGCTGGTCTGGATCTCCTCGTCGCGGCGGCGCAGGGCCTTCTGGATGGGTTCCCAGGCGAGCCTACCCAGAATGAAGTAGAGCACGAGGAAAATGAGGACGGTCCAGAAAATCAGACCGAAGTCCGGCTTGATAACGCTGAAATCAGCAAGGAAGAGCGTAGACATTGTTTCTTGAATTATTGGTCCGCCGTAGAAGGGGGCGAAATTAAAGTAAGCCGGTAGCGCTGCCAAGCGCAGTTCGCTACCGGCTTTGGTGTGGGCCGGGACGGCGCCGCTACTAGAGCAGCTTGTCCAGAAGACCTACGATGATCGCGAACAGCGCGGCACCCTCTACGAAGGCGGCGGTAAGGATCATGGCACTACGGATATCGGCGGCGGCTTCGGGCTGGCGGGCGATGCTTTCCGTAGCCTTGCTACCGATGAGTCCGATTCCGAGTCCAGCGCCAAGGGCGGCGATACCTGCTCCAAGAGCTCCCATGTTGAATGATTTAAATGGGTAAATAAAATTCTTATTAGCGTTTAGTCCGCTGCGGTGTGCATGCC
>JBGTHX010000114.1:0-7823 GCA_041746055.1 Lewinella sp.
GCAGCCGCAACTCCAACCGGAGCCGCGGGCGGCGCCGGCGGTAGCACATTCCCCCCCAACACCAAAAAGCCCCGTCACGCGATGCGTGACGGGGCTTTTCTATTGGCTTCCCCTGGGGAAAACTGAACGGCGGCGTAGCGGAACCCGGGGGTTGTACTAGCCGATGCTGTTTACGTGAAGCGAGAGGCCGGACTTCAGGTTATCGGCTTTGTTCTGGTGCCAGAGGTTGCGCTTGGCCAGGCGGTCAATCATGCTGAAGAGCTTCGGGAGCTGCTTCTCCGCCTCGGTCCGGTCTTCCAGATCACGGAGCTTCCGGATCGCGGAGCGGGTGGATTTCTTGTAGTAGCGGTTGTGGAGACGCTTTCTTTCGTCCTGAAGGATCCGCTTCTTGGCTGATTTGTGGTGTGCCATTAGATAGATATTTATTGGTGGTTACGCTCCGCCGCGGGGATAGAGCTGAATTGGTCCGCAAAAGTACGACGAATCCCCAAGTTTACCAACTGTAGCTGGCCCGAAAATTAATGCTGCGGCCGGGAGCATCGGCGAAGTAGCGTTGCCGGTCCAGGTAGTCACGGTAGCGGGTGTTCAGGAGATTGTCTACCTCCAGTTCCAAACTGAGGGTTCGGTCGCCGTAAGTCAGTACACGGGCAATGCCGCCACCCAGCAGGGTGTAACCCGGGGGCGGGGGCAGAAAATCCTGCTCGGTACGGATGCGCCCCTGCCGGGCGGTGACCAGCGCGGAGGCCGTAGCGTTCCAGCCTTCCCGGATGGTATAGGTAAGTCCGGTACGCCAGTTGGTGGGTGGCATATAGATGAGCGGGAGCCCGTCCGTGAGGTTAGTACCCCGCACGACCGCCACGGCGCTTTCCAGATCCAGTGGCCCGAAGCGCGCCAGCACGCTCAGGTTACCCCCGAGCAAGTCGGCATCCACGCCCCGGTAGGTAAAGACCGGGAAGGCCCCCCGGATGGTGAGCCGAAACTCCTGTTCGGGTTCCAGATTGATGAATCCGCTGACGTACTGGTAAAACAGCCCCCCGTGCACGGTCACTTTGCCGTCGGCCGTCCCGTAGTTGAGCTCACCGCTCACCTTGGACGAACGTTCGGGACTTAATGTGCGGTCTCCCTCCTCGATGCCACTCACCCCCTGGTGGAGTCCCTGGCTATAGAGCTCGTTGATCTGCGGGGCTCGTTGCCGGTAGGTCAGTCCGCCCTCGGCGCTCACCCGGTCGCTTAGCCTGAGGCTGAGGCCGGCACTGGCGGCGACGGTGGTGTAGCGGTGATCGTACCGGATCACCCTCCGGGGCAGATCCCGGCTGATGGTGAGTGCTTCGTAGTACTGGTGGTCGGCGCGCAACCCGAAGTGATAACGGAACCGCTCGGGCTTGTAGTGGTAGGTCACGTATCCGCCCACCCGGTTGGCCAGGTAATCAGGGATCAGCGGCAGGACGCCGGTGCCGGGCTGGTTGGTATTGTCGACGTTCTCGAACTGCAGCCCAGCTTCCAGGGTACGCTGGTCGCCAAGTTTGTGCTGGACGTTGCCCTCCAACAGGTGACTGTACTGCAGCAGCTTAAGGGCCGCCTGGTCGTCATTGCCCCGGCGCACGTCGAACTCCTGGCGGTCGTCGATCTGGCCGCCGTACTGCAGGGTGTAGGTGGTGGACTTCCCCGGTGCATAGGTGAGTTCGGCCTTCAGGAGGTGGTGCGCCACCCGCTGCCGCGGGGAATTGATCGCGTAGCTGAAGTCAGATTGGGTAAAGAAGGGTTCCTCCCGCCCGATGGCTTCCTGTAGGTCGTTGAGGTTGCCGATGTGGGAGCCCCGCAGCACCCCGATCTCCGCGTTGAACAGGCTGTAGTAGAGCCGTGCGGTGAGTCCCGGGCTGATGAGTTTGGCCAGTTGTACCGCCAGGTCACCCTCGCGCTGGCCACTATTGGTCAGGTAGTAGTCGGGAGCCCGGCGATCGCCTGACATCTTCAGGGTCCCGCTGATCCGGTAGGCTACGAAAGCGGTATCCGTCAGGCGGGCATTCAGGGTGTGGCCGAGGCCGTTGGAGCGAAACGCGTACGCCACCTTGCCCCCCGGCTCGGTGTGGGGCGTGAGGGGGGCCGGCTCGATCAGTACGGTGGGCCCGAGTGTACTGCCGCCGTAGCGGAGGGCATCCACGCCCTCGACTACCCGCACGTAGGCCGCCACCCAGGGGTCGATTTCCGGG
Organism: Lewinella sp.; assembly: GCA_041746055.1. Lineage (GTDB taxonomy): Bacteria > Bacteroidota > Bacteroidia > Chitinophagales > Saprospiraceae > Neolewinella. Next base: position 2,211 of record JBGTHX010000114.1, read on the forward strand.
GCATGGTCGTTGCCCCACTGCTGTCCGGCCTGGGCCACGCCGTTGTTCTGAATGCTGAGCCGGTTGCCAAAGAGCCCGTCGAAGACGGGCTTGTTCGCGGAAGTGCCGGTGCGCAGGCTGCTCACGCCCGCAATCCGTTCGAGTACCAGTCCCAGCTGTTTGTCAGCTTCCCGGTCCAGGCGTTCTTCATAGGCGACTCCCGCCCCCGTGGAGGTGACGGTCACCGTTTCCGTGTAGTTGTCGTGGTGGTGGAGGTATACGTCAACCGTAGTATCGCGGCGCAGGTCCAGGGTCACCACCTTCGGATCGCAGCCGATGTGGCTGAAGCGGAGGCGGTAGGTTCCCGCGCAGAGGTTGTAGATGGCGTACCTGCCGTTCTCATCCGCCTGGACGCCGAGGCTTGCCTCTTCGAGGTAGACGGTCGCGAAGGCAAGTTCCTCCCTCCCGTGCTCATCGAGCATGGTGCCCCGGATGCTGAACCGGCAGGTCTGGCCCGTAACCTGGGCAGCGACGGAGACACAGGCCAGGAGCACCGGGATCAGCAGGGTCAGACGACGCATCGGGGATCAGTTGGCGATGGAGACGGGAAAAGATACGGTGATATCCGTTTCCCCTCCCGCGCCGGTGGGATCGGAGATGGTGGCCGCGGAGCTCTTGTCCGGCTCGTGGCGCAGGATGATCTCCAGCGTGCCGCTGGAGAGTCCACCCGTTTGGAGCTCCGTCAGCAGGCCAATAGGATCTCCGTTCCCGTCGGAATCCCGGTAGGTAAAGGTGGCTTCGAGTCCCGTAGAGGGTAAGTAATAGAATTGGTGGTCCGCGCTTTCCTGCACGATCTCCTCGGTGATGTCGATGGGATTGCCCGGGTCGGATTGATTCGAGAGCGTCAGTACGCCATCGTAGGTCGTCTGGCTGGAGAGTGGGCCGCTCACTTCAGTAGAACCGGGCTGACTGCCATCCCCATCGGGATCCGTGAAGGAAAGGGTGACGAGGTCACCGCTGTCGACGGGAGTGAGTACGAGCACCACGTTGGTGATAATCTCCTCTTCGTTTTCGATGATGGGATCGTCCTTCTTACCGCAGGCGACAAGCAGCAACACGCCGAGAGGCAGCACGAGGGAAAAACGCTTCATAAAGTCGGTCTTTTGAGATGTACTAGCTTTTGGTGCCAAAGGTAATCGCTATGTTTGTTATTGCAACTAAGTCGCAATAAGAATGCCACCCTTACGCCGAAATACTCCTGCCCTGGCCGCCATCCTCTCCGAATTGCAGTCCGCCGGCTGCGCGCTCAGTCACGATATGCTGGAGCAGCGGCTCAACGGTACCGTTAGCCGGGCTACGATCTACCGGGTGCTCAGCCGCCTCCACGAGGATGCCCGGGTGCACCGGGTGGTCACCGTGGATGGCGTACAGTTCTTCGCGCTGTGCGCGGATTGCGCGGGGGAGGACCACCACCATCTCCACCTCCATTTCCGGTGCCTGGGATGCGAGCGGGTGGAGTGCCTACCCCAGGAGGTGCAGACCTCCCTGCCCGAGGGGTACCGGATCGCGGGCTTCAACGCTACCGTATCGGGCTACTGCGCAAACTGCACCGCGGCCTGACCCCAAAGTATGAGCCCCCGCCGCGGAAGCGGCGGGGGCCCGAAGGGTCATGTATATTGCCGGACGCGGCCGTAGCCCGTCCTCTCAAGGTAAAACTAAATCTTGGCCAGACGATCCATCACCTCCCCGAGGTCACGGATGATCTGTTCTCCGTTGGCGTCCTCCACGAGTGCGGTCATGATGTAGTTGCGGTGCGGACCCTGTACCAGGGCGCAGTCGGCGTGGTAAACGCTCCAGGAGCCGGACTTCCGGTACACGCGGGCGCTGGGCGCAACGCGGTCCAGGGTGTTGACGAATTTGTGGTGCAGCTCCGGGTCTACCAGGTAGGTCATCATTTTCTTGCTGCTCTCGGGGCTGACGAGCCGACCGTTCGCCAGCAGGTAGAAGTAGCGGCAGATTTGCTCGGTAGTGGCGGCGTGGCTGATGCCCTTCATGGGATCGGGGTAGCGGCGTCCGCCGGCGGCGTAGCGCTTCCCTACCCACAGTCCGCCCCCGTTGTTGGGATCGTAGAGCAGGTGACGGGGGTCCCGCATGGTGCGCTCGATGTGCTCGAAGCCTACGCGGTCGATCATCCGGGTGGTGGCGGCGTTGTTGGACTTGGCGATCATCAGGCGCATATCGGCCTTGATCTCGGCGGTCTCTTTGAGTTCGCCCCGCTCGATGGCGTCGTGGGCGGCGGCGAGGACGGCAATCTTGGGCAGACTGGCCGCGTACATCATATTCTTCCCGTTCAGGGTGGCGAGGCGGGGGTGGTTCTCATCACTCATGTCGACCAGCCCGACGGAAAGTTTCTTATCGCGGTACAACCGGGCCCATTCGGGATTGGCGAGAATCGCCGCCTTGAGTTGCGATTCAAAGGTCTTGTCTTCGAAGTCCCGGAGCCGGGCTACGGGAACGGGGCCTTCGAAGGGAATATTATCGGGGGTGGTAGGTGTGACTTTTTCCCGACCGGTCGTCTCGAGATTGGTCGGGACGAAAAAAGCCGATGCGGCGGTGAATTCCCCGTTGACGTAACGGGAAATCTCAAACTCGGAGGTGCTCATGAAGAAGGCGGCAGCCACGGAGAGGAGGAAGAAAAAAGATCTCTTTAGCATACAAATACACTTGCGTTAATAGGGCACGGTCACCCGCGGGCGCCGAAATAAAGCTAATGTCTCGTGTTGCTTGGATTGGAAAGTCGCAATAGAACAGCCTGCGACCGGCTCAAAATCGGGCGCCCCCCGGTGGAGGTACGCGTTGTATACAATACAAAGGTAGAGAGGGTTGTCCGGGTTTCCAACTGAAATGCGGCGATCCAGTCCTTTAACGGAATCTTAACGCAGGGGAAAAGCGCTTAGTACGTACACCCGAATCGGGCTCAGTCTAGAACTCCGAGGTCTGGTGAAACTCGATCCCGGGGTGGTTATCCTTCGCCATTTGCAGCGTCCAGGCGCTCTCTGCGAGGTACACCATGCGCCCCTCCTTGTCGTAGGCGATCTGCTGCCGCCGCCGCTCGGCGAAGGCGTCCAGGACAGTTTCATCCGGACAGCTTACCCACAGCGCCTTAAATAAACTGATGGGCTCGTACAGCACGGTGGCCCCGTACTCGTGCTCCAGCCGGTACTGAATGACGTCAAACTGCAGCGCGCCCACGGTACCGATGATCTGGGCGTTGTCGACCTCACGGGTAAAGAGCTGGGCTACGCCTTCGTCCATGAGCTGGTCAATGCCCTTGGCCAGTTGCTTGGACTTCATCGGATCGCCGTTGATCACCCGCCGGAACTGTTCCGGGCTGAAACTGGGGATGCCCTTGAAGTGGAGCTCCTCGCCTTCCGTCAGGGTGTCCCCTATCTTAAAATTCCCGGAATCGTAGAGGCCCACCACGTCGCCGGCGTAGGCCGCGTCGATCACCTCCTTGCGGTCGGCCATGAAACTGGTAGGGTTCGCGAATTTCAGCTTGCGCCCCTGCCGGACGTGCAGGTAGTTGGTGTTGCGCTCGAAGGTACCCGAGCAGATCCGTAGGAAGGCGATCCGGTCGCGGTGCCGCGGGTCCATGTTGGCGTGGATCTTGAACACGAAACCGGCAAACTGCTCCTCGCCGGGCTCGACCTGCCGCTCCTCGGTGGTGCGGGCTAAGGGTGGCGGCGCGATGAGGACGAAGCAGTCCAGCAGTTCCTTTACTCCAAAGTTGTTGACCGCCGAACCGAAGAAAACCGGGCTCACATCACCCTTCAGGTATACCGCGCGGTCGAAGGCTGGGTATACGCCCCGGATCATCTCGATTTCTTCCCGGAGCTCGTCGGCGGCGTCGGTACCGATCAGCTTGGTCAGTTCGGGGTCCTCCAGGTCGGTGAATTCGATCGTTTCCTCGGGACGGCCCTGCTTGTTGTCGGGGCGGAACAGCACGATCCGCTCCTCGAAGAGGTTATACACCCCCTGGAAACGGTCGCCCATGCCGATCGGCCAGCTAAGGGGCACCACCTTGAGCAGCAGTTTCTGCTCGATTTCATCCAGCAGGTCGAAGGCTTCCTTACCCGGCCGGTCCATCTTATTGATGAAGACGATGACGGGGGTCTTCCGCATACGGCACACCTCGACCAGCTTTTCCGTCTGTTCCTCCACGCCCTTAGCCACGTCGATCACCACGATCACGCTGTCTACGGCCGTGAGGGTCCGGTAGGTGTCCTCCGCAAAATCCTTGTGGCCCGGCGTATCGAGGATGTTTATCTTCTTATCCGCGTAGTCGAAGGCCATAACGGAGGTAGCCACGGAGATTCCCCGCTGCCGTTCGATCTCCATGAAGTCGGAGGTCGTGCTCTTCTTGATCTTGTTGCTCTTGACCGCACCGGCCTCCTGGATGGCGCCACCGAACAGCAGCAGCTTCTCGGTCAACGTAGTCTTGCCCGCGTCGGGGTGGGCAACGATGCCGAAGGTGCGCCGGCGGGCAATTTCTGAATTTTGCTTGGTCATAATCGGCCGCAAAGATATATCTTTGCCGCCCAATGGCCATCCTAGCTCAGTTGGTAGAGCAATTCATTCGTAATGAATAGGTCGTCGGTTCGAGTCCGATGGATGGCTCTCCCGCCAATAAAAAATCCCGGCGCCGGTCTTCCGGCGTCGGGATTTTTTGTGTCCGTCTCCTGCGCTACTGCTTTTTCTGCTTACCGGAGGGCGTCACGCCTCCGGCTACCTGATTGGCCGGATTAGTAGTGGAGGTCGAATAGGCCGCCTCGTATTCGTTGTCGGTGTACTTCGGCTTGACCAGCGTATCTCCCGCCATGCGGATGGAATCGGCGCGCGGGGCGTAGTTGGTGGTATTGGTGGTCACCCCGGCCTGTTGGGTAGACTGCTCCACGTAGTCGACCTTGCCGTTCTGGTTGGGATCGGCGTCTTCGTAGTCGGGGGCGGAGTCAATCACTTCGGCGGAATCGATCTCGCCCTCGCGCTCGGTAGAGCCGCCGCAGGCGGTGAGCAGGCCGCAGAGGGAAAGGGTGAGAATGGAATAGGGAAGAAATTTCATGACTGAATATTTGGGGGAGTTTGAGGGATTACCGCGCGCTGGTATCGGCCGTGACGGCATAGCGGAAGATGGCGTTCATTCCGGCGCCGTCGGCCGGCAGCGATTCCCGGTCTACGTTATACACCCGTGCACCGGCCTCGAAGGCGCGTACCGCGGCCAGGTTATACAGTTCGGTAGCGTTTTTGTCCTCATCGTGGAGGATTTTGACGCCGTTGTTGTCGGCGGTGTATTCCCCATAGGCGTACTCGTTCCGGTCCAGCCAAAGTGCTGCGATCCGGCCGTTCACGGCGGCGGGAACGATCTCGTGGATGTCCGTTCCGGCTTCCCCGGCGGCAACGTTGTCGCCGTACAGTTTGCGGTCGCGCTCGCGCTGCAGGTCAAAGTGACCGGAAACGGCAGCCCAGGCCTTTTCGTGGATCAGGCCGGGACCGTCCTCTTCCAGGTTTCCGTGCACAAATTTCTCGGTGTACAGGTGGGCGTAGGTGTTAGCTTCACGGTAGATCGGGATCAACTCT
>JBGTHX010000115.1:0-4017 GCA_041746055.1 Lewinella sp.
GCCGCCGCCGCGGTAGCCGCGGCCGTTGCCGGGTGGCTCCTGGCCTCGGGCGGCGGGTACGGCGGCGAAACCCTGATGTGGCACCGCTGGGGTGGCGTGGCCGTGGCCCTCCTTGCGATCGGCGGTTGCTTCATCGCCTACCGGGGCGGCACCTACGGCAAGGTGTATGGACTGGTCACCGTGGCGGCCCTTACCCTCACGGGGCACCTGGGCGGCAACCTGACCCACGGGGAGGACTACCTGTACCGCTACGCGCCGCCCCTGGTGCAGCGGCTGGCGGGTCACGCACCTGATTCTTCGGGCCTTTTATTCGGATCCGAAGCGGATCCCGACAGCCTACTCGTGTACGATGGTCTGCTGCGACCCGCGATTTCGGAAAAATGCGTGCGCTGCCACAATGCCGAGAACCGGCAGGGCCAACTGCGTCTCGATGCTTCAGCCTACCTATTCCAAGGGGGTGAATCCGGTCCGCTGCTGATCCCCGGCAAGGGCGCGGAAAGCCGGTGGATCCACCGCGTCACCCTGCCGCGGGGGCATACGAAGGCCATGCCGCCCCAGGGCGACGGACTCACGTACGCCGAAATTCGCCTCCTGGAGGCCTGGATCGACCAGGGTGCCGATACGCTGCAGACTTTCGCGGACTGGACCGTACCGGCGGACTTACAGGCCCTGCTGCTCCGGGATTACGCCCTGAACCTGCGTCCCCGCCTGTACGTAGAGCGCATGCGCGAACCGCCGCTGGATACGGCTACGATCGAGGGGCTACGCTCGCTGAACTGGTCGGTCCGGGAAGTGATTCCGGGGGGCGGCGCGGTGGAGGTATCCCCGTCGACCGGCCGGAACATCGATGGCCGGGCCCTGCGGGAACTGGCGGCAGCGGCGCGCCGGCAGGTGGCTTACCTGCACCTCGACCGCCAGGATCTCACCCCCGAGGAACTGGGCGTACTGGAAGCATTCAGCAACCTGAACCGGCTGGGGCTGTCCGGCACCCGGGCCACCGCCGCCACGATCGAGGGGTTGCACGGCCTTGCCCACCTCGAATCCGTTAACCTGTATAATACGGCGGTCGGTGACGAGGTCTTCGCGGCCCTCAGCGGACTCCCGGGCCTGAAGCGCGTCTACCTCTGGCAAACGGCGGTGACCGCCGCGGCCACCGAAGCTTACTCTCGTACCCACCCGGACGTCGAAGTCAGTACCGGCATCGACCTGACCGAACGTCGACTAAACCTGAGCAGATGAAATCTCCCCGGTCCCGCCGAAGCTTTGTCAAACATTTCGCCACACTCCGTAGAACGGCCCGCCGGCACCGTGGGCCACGGCGACTCCGCCGCAACCCCGTGCAGCACTGCCACGAAATGGTGCTGGACAGCCGGGGCCAACTGCTTTGTTCCACTGTGTCGGACAAGCATGACGTAGTGGTGTACGACCTCGACGGCAAGCTGCTCGACACCTGGAAGCACGGCCTCACCGAGCCGCACGGGCTCACCAAGTCGGGGGAAGGAAGTGACCAGACCCTGTGGCTGACCGTTTCGGTGACCGGGGAGGTCCTGCACCTCGACCTGGACATAACACTGATCGGTAGACTCAAGCCGCCGCCGGAGGAATCGCTCGGGGGGAAGCACTACAAACCCACCGAAACGACGGTGGTTGATAACGGCGACGTGCGGTCCTCCTCACCAAGAGCTGGTGGAACTACGATGGCACGCTGGCGGTATTCGACCGGGACAGGCAGGTAGTGGGCCTGCCGGGCGCCTCGGAACCTCCGGAAGAGCAGGCTGATTCCACCGGCGTACGTCCGGACGGCCAGCGTTTCATGAACCCCCACGACGTGTGCCTGGACGCGGATAAAAACCTGTACGTCCCCCAGTGGTATAGCGGCAGGACCTATCCGATCCGCCTGCGGCGGGTGTAAGAATTAACGGCGAAAGGCGGGAAACATCCCGGCAAGTGGTATGTTAGCGCCTTAAACGACGTAAACCACACCGCCATGAAATTCTTTATCGACACCGCTAATCTGGACGACATCCGCGAGGCCGAAGCCCTCGGTATTCTCGATGGGGTTACCACCAACCCGAGCCTGATGGCGAAGGAAAATATCAGCGGTAGCGAGAAGGTCCGCGACCACTACGCCAAGATCTGCCAGATCACCGACGGCGACGTAAGCGCCGAGGTCATCAGCACCGACTTTGAAGGCATAAAGCGCGAGGCCAGCGAGCTGGTCAAGATCGCCGACAACATCGTCGTCAAGATCCCGATGATCCGCGAAGGCGTCAAGGCTCTCGCCTGGTGCACCGAAAACGGTATCCGTACCAACTGTACCCTGGTTTTCAGCGCCGGACAAGCCATCTTGGCCGCCAAAGCCGGCGCCACTTACGTGAGCCCCTTCATCGGCCGCATCGACGATATCGGCTGGGAAGGCATGACCCTGATCTCCGATATCGCCGAGATCTACGCCATCCAGGGGTTCGAGACCCTGATCCTCGCCGCTTCCATCCGTAGCGGAAAGCATATCGTGGACGCCGCCAAGGCCGGGGCCGATGTCGTCACCTGCCCCCTGAGCAGCTACGAAAGTCTCTTCAACCACCCCCTGACCGATATCGGACTCGAGAAATTCCTCGCCGACCACAAGAAAGCACAGAGCGTAGTATCCTAAACTGGCCTACCTTTCCCGGCTCCCGGAGTACGCTGTGCTCCGGGAGCTTTTACCCTATACCCACCCACCGCCTTACCTCTTATCATGAGCAAGCCACGCGTAATCAAGAACTACGACAAGCTCGACGATGAGTTGCTCGAACAGATTAAGTTGAATTACCCCAACGGGTTCGAGCGTCACCTCATCCGCTTTACGGACGTAAATGGCAAGATCGCCAGCGCCCTGCCCTTCGAAACGGTGGAAAAGTATTACCTGATCCGGATGACCAAGTCCGAGGCCCAACTCATCATTGAGGACGACGACGACTACGATGACGACGGCATCCTCACCGAAGAGGCCCGTGAGGAGTACGGTGACAAGTATGACGAAGACATCGAGGAGGCGGACATTGATCTGGACGAACTCACCGACGAGGACGTCGATACCGACGAAGAGGAGGAACGGTAGACCCGCCCGCCGCCACGTGGCCGGGCCCTTTATCGACCTATGAACCACCGGATCGCAGTCGGGCTATTCTTTACTGGCTATCTCCTGCTTGGATTCGGGATCGTAGACGACTACGGAATAACTTTCGACGAGGCGATCCAGCGGCGCCACGGCATCGTGACCGTGGAGTATATCGCCGAGCAATTAGGGATCGAGCACGAATCCCTCCTCTCCGGAGAACGGAGCTTCGCCCCCTACGGGATGGCGTACCAGATGGTGGCTACGCCCATTGAGATGCGGCTGGACTACGAGGAAGATCCGTACCGGTACTACCGCGTGCGGCATATCCTCAATTTCTTGCTGTTCGGACTGGCCCTCGGGCTTTTTTACCAGACGTTACGCCTGCGCTGGCCGTACCGCACCTGGTGGCCGATGCTGGGTACGGCCGTGCTGTTACTCACGCCGCGCATCTTCGCCCACGCCTTTTTCAATCCCAAGGACCATATTTTGCTGGTCGCCTACGTGGCGGCCACCTACACCCTGGTGCGTTATCTCCACCGCCGCAGTTGGGGCGCCCTGGTCTGGCACGCGCTCGCTACCGGGGTGGCCATCAGCACGCGTCCGCCGGGACTTCTGCTGCTCGCGGCTACGGTGGCCCTGTTGCTCGGGGAACAACTCTTCACCCGCCCGCCCGACCGCCGCGGGGCGTGGCACGCGCTCGCCTTTGTCCCAGCCGCCCTGGTGGCCGCCCTTCCCTTCCTCCCCTACCTGTGGGGCCGGATCGGGAGTGCCGCGGGGAGTGTGGTTGCAGAAATGGCCAATTACGACTGGGGCGGGGAAGTACTGCTTTTCGGGACGTATTACGCGGCCACCGACGTACCGTGGTTCTACGTGCCGTCGTGGATCGGCGTGACTACCCCACCGGTGTACCTGCTGTT
>JBGTHX010000116.1:0-5406 GCA_041746055.1 Lewinella sp.
GATGTTGGCCTCGGTCATGGCGACGTAGTCCGCCCCCAGTATCACCTCGGCGAAGGTGGGATCGATGCGGTAGCTTAGGATCCCGATCAGGATGGCCGCCAGGAAAATGAGCAGGGCGGTAAGCAGGTAACGGCGGGAGTCGTACACGACCCGGGGCAGCTCGTCGGTCCAGAAGGTAAAAAACTGCCGGAGTTCGCCGCGCCGTCCGCGGTAAAGGTGCAAGAAGGTCCGCTGCGCCAGGCCGTTCAGGTATACCCGAACGGAGCGGTTGGGGTAAAAGGTGCGGGAGATCGACAGGTCGTCGGTGGTGTGGATGTAGAGCTGGCTGAGGAGATCGGGATCCTGGTCGGGTTGACCGAGGGATTCCTCGTAGCGGGCCCACTTATCCTTATTCTTCTCGATGAAGTCGGTCTCCCGCATCCGCCTTACTATTGTCCGCTCAGGCGGATGGCCTCCTGGATCTCGATACGCTGTCCGTCATTCATGGCCACTACGAAGGCGTCCTTCACGCCCATCTGCTTAAGCCGGTCGCGGAGGTTGGCGGCGTTCTGGTAGGTACGAAAGCGGCTGACCACCACCTTCTGCATGCCGTTCTGGTCGGTCAGGTCGAGGGCATCACCGGTGGCCATGTCGGGGTCGACACGGTTCTGGGCGTAGGCACCGAGCTGCACCTGGAAGATGACACCCTGTACGACGGGTTGGTCGGTGATCACCTCGTCCGGGCGCTGGTTGGCCTCAAGGGAGGTGATCTGCTGCCGAAGCTGCTGGATCTCCTGGTAAGCCTGCTCGGCCGAGGCTTCGGCGGTGGAGAGCTGGCTTTGCAGGTCACCGGCTTCTGTCTCGTACCCGGATACCTGCTGCCGGAGGCTGGTCAGTTCGGTCTGCCGGCGATCGCAGTCCTCGACGAAGTCGCGGAGCGCCGAGGGGTTCTCGCGGTACTCGGCCGCCCGGGCGTTCCAGTCGGTGCCGTCTTCTCCGACCAGGGGAGCGACTTTGGGAGAACAGCCAGTTGCCAGCAGGATGGTCAGGATCAGGTAGGTAAATTTTTGCATCGGTAAGTATGGATTTTGACCAAAGGTAACGTGGCGGGAGTGTAATGCGGTATTGCGTCACGGCGGGGTCAAGACCGCGGTCGGATTTATTTAGACTGCGTACAGATAATGCACTTTGCCTATCTTTGCAGCGTTCCGAATCCGACCAACTCGCCCACTGCCATGCCCTTTCCCGTCCCCGCCGCTGCTTCTCTGTTCAAGGTCGGTCAGACCGGCACCATCGAGCGCTTTACCAACGAGTACCTGGCGGGCAAGTTGCTGGATATCGGGGTGCGGCCGGGTTCCCGCCTGCGTGTCGTGCGTAAATCCCCCTTCGGCGGCAGCTGGTACGTCAAGATCGACCGGCAGTGCCTGGCGTTGCGCAAGAAAGAGCTGGCATGCATAATGGTGAAATAAAGGTCACCCCGGTTGTAGGCCTCGTCGGCAACCCCAACAGTGGTAAGTCCTCCCTCTTCAATATCCTGACCGGGCTGCGGCAGCGCATCGGCAACTTCCCCGGCGTAACGGTGGAGAAGAAAGCCGGTATGCTCACCCTCCCCGGCCTGCCCGTGGTCGAACTGATCGATTTCCCCGGCGCCTACAGCTGCTACCCGACTAGTCTGGATGAGCGGCTGGTAGTCCAGGAGCTCACCAACCCGGAAGGTGACCTCTTCCCCGATGCCATCCTTTACGTGGCCGATATCACGAAGCTGGACAAGCACCTGTTGCTCTTCACCCAGCTCCGCGACCTCGACCTGCCCATGGTCCTGGTGCTGAATATGGCCGACCTTATGGATAAGGACGGCCTCACCGTCGACATCCCCCGCCTCAGCAAGGCACTGGACGTACCCGTGGTGCCTGTGAGCAGCCGCGACCACCGGGGTATCGGTGAGCTCAAAGAAGCGATAGCCGGCCTCCTGCTCGATCCGGAGCAGTACCGTCCGCGCCAGGCCTTCTACGAGCCCGGGGCCGGGGCCCGTGACGTGCTGGGCGAACTCCGGCAGGAGCTCCCCGCCCGCAATGACTACCACGCCCTGCTGCTCACCCACCACGCCCCCTGGCTGAAGCACGTCCCCGAAACCACCCGCCACCGGGTGCAGCAGGCGCGGGTAAAGCACGGGTTCCACAGCCTGCGCGCCCAGGTGGAGGAGACCATGGACCGCTATAACACCTTCGAGCCCATCGTGCGGACCACGGTACGCCACGCGGGGGATACTTCCTCCCGAAGCGACCGGATCGACGGCGTGGTCACCCACCCCGTTTTCGGGCCGATCCTCTTCATCGCCCTGATGATCCTGCTTTTCCAGGCCCTCTTCGCCTGGGCGAGCGTACCGATGGACCTGATCGAGCTGATCTTCGGCTCCCTGGGAGAGGGGATCCGGGCCACGCTCTCAGAGGGCTGGTTCACCGATATGCTGGTGGACGGCATCATTGCCGGACTCGGTGGTGTGCTGGTTTTCGTACCCCAGATCGCGATCCTGTTCTTTTTCATTGCCATCCTGGAAGAGGTGGGCTATCTGGCGCGCGCCGCCTACCTCTTCGACAGCCTTATGCAGCGGTTCGGGATGAACGGACGCTCGGTGGTGGCCCTCATCAGCGGTCACGCCTGCGCCATCCCCGCCATCATGAGCACCCGCACCATTTCCAACTGGAAGGAGCGGCTGCTGACCATCCTGGTTACCCCCCTTACATCCTGCTCGGCGCGGATCCCCGTGTACGTGATCCTGATCTCCTTTGCCGTGCCGCAGGCGATCTACTTCAACGGGCTGCTCAGCCTGCAGGGGCTGGCCTTCGCGGGGCTCTACTTCCTGGGTATCCTGTCCGCGATGCTTTCGGCGCTGGTCTTTAAGGTGGTGCTGAAGTCGCCCGACCGCAGCTTCCTGATGCTGGAGTTGCCGGAATACCGGGTGCCGGTGTGGCGGAACGTGGGCACCACGGTGTGGCAAAAGTCCAAGACCTTCGTGGTGGAGGCGGGCAAGATCATTATGATCATCAGCGTGATCCTGTGGGCGGCTTCCACTTACGGTCCGCCGGCTGATATGGCCGCCGCCGAGACCGCGGCCCTCGCCCGCGCCGAGGCGCAGGACCTCTCCGGCGAAGAGACTGCGGACCTGCTTGCCTCGCAGCGGCTGGAAGCCAGCTACGCCGGCCACCTGGGCAAGGCCATCGAGCCCGCGATCCGGCCGCTGGGCTACGACTGGAAAATCGGGATCGCGCTGCTGACCAGCTTCGCGGCCCGCGAGGTCTTTGTTGGCACCATGGCCACCATTTACAGCGTGGGCAGTACGGATGACGAGTTCCGCATCCGGGAGCGGCTGGCCGAGGAGCGCAATCCCGACACGGGCGAGCCGGTCTACAACCAGGCGACGGCCTGGAGCCTGCTGATTTTCTACGTCTTCGCGATGATGTGTATGTCGACCCTGGCGGTGACCAAGCGGGAGACCAACGGGTGGAAGTGGCCGATCGTGCAGTTCGTATTCATGACCGTACTGGCGTACGGGGGGGCAATGATCGCCTACCAACTGCTTTCCTGACCCGTTGGGAGAAGCCCGGAGCCGGGTTTACCTTTACCGGTCTACCTCCCGAATCTTGCGCTACCTCCTCTCCCTTTATCTGCTTATCGCTTTCGCGGCCACATTGGCCGGGCAGGGAGACACTTCCGCCAACCCCTTCGATCTCTATCCGGGGGCGACGCAAGATCCCGTAGTGACGACCGCGGCGCCCCCGACCGGTACCGGTGAAGCTGCCGCCGCCGATTCCCGGGAGTCGGTGGTCTTCATCCACCTGCTGCTATTGCTCATGCTGGCCAGCCTGTGGGTGCTGTTCCGCAATCTGCTGCTGCAGTGCTTTACGGCTACCCTCAACGATAATATGATGACGCAGCTCTACCGGCGGCGTTCGGGCGGACAGATCTCCGCCCTGTGGCTGTGCTACCTGCTCTTTTTATTGTCGGCCGGCTTTTATCTCTACCTTTTTCTCACCCAGTACGAGATCGCGTTTCCCGGGGGTATCTGGTTGAGCTGGCTCATCTGCTCGCTGGTCGTTGCTTCCCTGGTGGGGCTCAAATTCTTCGTGCTTTTGGTGCTGGGCCGGATCTTCCCCCTGCGGCGGGAACTGAGCCGCTACACCTTCGTGCTCATGGTATTCTCAATCCTCACCGGCCTGTTTCTGGTGCCGGTGAATTTGCTCGTCAGCTACGCCCCGGAATCCCTCCGCCACTACTTTCTGCTGGCGGGCGCGGTCCTGCTCGTGCTGATCTACCTGGTGCATATGGTACGGGGCCTATTCATTGCTAATCACTACGTTGGCAGCAGGCCCCTGCATTTTTTATTATATATTTGCACCGTTGAAATAGCCCCCCTCCTCCTGGTCTACCGCTATTTGACACACTCTTTGGTTTAGGCCGAGCCTCTCTAATCAGAACATCCGTTACAACACCCCCCCCCTATGGCGGCTGAAAGTCAACCCCCACAGGAAGCGTATAAACCCGTACGCACCATCCTGGTATCCCAGCCCGAACCCGAGCGAAGTCCGTTCGCCAAACTGGAGGATAAGTATAATCTCAAGGTCGACTGGCGCCCCTTCATCGAAGTGAAGGGCCTCACTGAGAAGGAGTTCCGCAAGGAGCGCATCCGCCCCGATGAGTACACTGCCGTCATCTTCACCTCCAAGCTGGCCATCGAGCACTTCTTCCGGCTCTGCAAGGCGCTGCGGATCGAGATGAGCCAGGAGACGAAGTACTACTGCATGACGGAGGCGATCGCCAACTACCTCCAGAAATTCATCGTTTACCGCAAGCGGAAGGTGTTCTTCGGCCAGCGCACCATTCAGGACCTGGCGCCCACCCTCAAGAAGCACCGCAGCAAGGAGAAATTCCTGCTGCCTACCGGCAACCTCGGCTCCGAGTTCGTCTCCCAGTACCTCGATGAGAACAATTTCGACTGGACGCCGGCCCTCATGTACCTCACCGTCTCCGCCGACCTCAGCGACCTCGAAGACGTCTTCTACGACGTGCTCATCTTCTACAGCCCCCTGGGCATCGACTCCCTGTACGAGAACTTCCCCGACTTCAAGCAGCGGGATACGCGCCTGGCCGTAGCCGGCCGCAAGACCACCGCCGCGGTGGAGAAGCACGGCCTCACGGTCAATATCTCTCCCAATCCGCCCGAGGTACCGAGCATGCAGATGGCCCTGGAGCGGTATCTGAAGAAGTCCAACCCGAAGTAATGTCCGGCAGCCCGACGGGCGAAGAATACCTGCAGCGCATCCGGCGCCGGCTGGAATGCAGTGAACTGCCCGGCTACGCGGCGCAGGAGCCGATGGGGCATGCCCTGCGCAAGCACCACCTCGAGGCCCCGCCCAACGCGCGCGCGGC
>JBGTHX010000117.1:0-9250 GCA_041746055.1 Lewinella sp.
ACTCAGTTTGGGGAGCAGGGCGGCGCGGGTCTCGGCGATCACCCGCTCGCGGGTGGCGGGCTCCAGGGTCGTATTCTCGGCCAGCACCTGCTCCAGCGGCCACGCCACCAGGCGGGCAAACCACGCGAAGACGTCGCCGAAGGCGCTCTGCCCCGCCTCCAGGCCCATCATGCCGGGTATGACGGAGCCGTCGACCTGTCCGCAGATGCCGCGCACGGTTTGTTGCTCCTTTACGTATTCCGACGGGGCCACGAGGATGTCGCAGGTGGAGGTACCCATCACCTTGGAGAGGTAGAAGGGCACGATCTCTCCCCCTACCGCGCCCATGTGGGCGTCGAAGGCACCGACGGAGACGGGGATGCCGGCGGGTAGGCCGAGGCGACCGGCCCACTCCCCGGAGAGGTGGCCGGCGATGGCATCGGAGGTGTAGGTTTCGGTGAAGAGGCGCTTGCGCAGACCGGCCAGCAGGGGGTCCAGTCCGGTGAGGAAATCCTCGGGGGGCAGTCCGCCCCACTCCGGGTGCCACAAGGCCTTATGACCGGCGGCGCAGCGGCTGCGTTTCATTTCTTTCACGTCGGTGCCGCCGCTGAGCAGGAAGGGGATCCAGTCGCAGTGCTCTACCCAGGAATGGGCGGCGCGGGCGACGGCCTCATCCTCGCGCATCACGTGGAGCAGCTTGGCCCAGAACCACTCCGAGGAGTAGATGCCACCCTCGTACTTGCTGTAGTCGACGTCGGCCGCGCGGCAGGCGCGGTTGATCTCGGCGGCCTCCGCAATGGCGGTGTGGTCTTTCCATAGCACGAACATCGCGTTGGGGTTCCCGGCGAATTCGGGCAGCAGGGCCAGGGGGGTACCGCTTTCGTCAACCGCAACGGGGGTGGAGCCGGTAGTGTCGACGGCCAGACCGGTCACGCGCTCCGCCGTACCCTCCGGTGCCCGGGAGAGGGCCTCCCGGATGGCTAGCGTCATGGCTTCGGTGTAGTCTAGGGGATGCTGCCGGAAGCGGTTGCGGGCCGCGTCGCAGTACTGCAGGGTCGACCAGCGCTCGTAGTAAGCTACCCCTGTCGCCAGTTCTTCGCCATCCCCGGTATTTACGATCAGGGCGCGGACGGAATCGGAACCAAAGTCTATGCCGATGGTATAGGGGCTGGGTTGGGGCATCACCGAATTTTAGGGTTTGAGCAGGAAGTCCACTCCATTACGCTTGGCCATCGCGTAGCCCTCGGCAACGAAGTGGTAGTACCAGGCTCCCTTGCGGGAGTTGGTGGTGTCTTTTTCGTCGAGCCGCTCGAGGTAATCCATCTTGCGGAGGCGGCGGCGGAAATTGCCCGCATCGATGGGGGTCCCGAAGATGGCTTCGTAGAGGGTCTGCAGCTGGGTCAGGGTAAATTTTTCCGGCAGCAGTTCGAAGCCCACGGGCTCGTGGGTGGCCCGGTGCCGCAACCGCCGCAAGGCGGCCGTGACCATCTCTCCGTGGTCGAAGATCAGCGGCGGAATATCGGTGAGCGGCACCCAGTGGGCGGCGTACTCCTCGGAGAGTTGCAGCTCGGCTTCCTTCTGGTTGAGGAGGGCGTAGTAGCCTACCGACACGGTGCGTTCGCCCTCATCCCGGTCGACGGCTCCAAAGGCCTTAAATTGCTCGAGGTAGACTTCCCGCAGACCGGTGAGTTCCTCCAGGACGCGGGCGGCGGCCTCGTCGAGGGCCTCCCGCTCCCGCAGGAAGCCGCCCATCAGCGACCACTCCCCCCGCCGGGGCTCAAAATCGCGACGGATAAGCAGAAGATTCAGCCTACCATTCTGAAACCCGAATATGATACAATCGACCGCCACGGCGGGCCGGTACATATTTTTGTAAGCTTTCACGCGTCAAAGATAAATTTAATTGTCTACGGGACAATTATTTAGCGAATTATTTACCCCCCCTCCTGTATGACGGATATTACCTTTTGTATAGCCAGATTAGGCACGGTGAGACTTAGGGTATAGTGTTTGATCTTCCAGTTTCCGGCGGCGTCCCGTTCCGCTACGCCCGTGCCGCGGCAGGGACCCATCCAGGTGTCGAGCAGTTCGTCCCAGTACGCGACGTCCTGGTTCTCGTCGTAGAAAATATGCCGCTCGGCGGCCGTGAAGTCCCAGGCCTTGCCCGCCGCGAAGTAGGGAGCGGCGAAGGCGAGAAACTGCTCCTTTGTCCAGTGCTCGCCGGGGTCGGTCCCGATGTAAATGGCGTCATCGGTCATGGCCCCGAAATAGGCGGCACTGTCGGCCCTGGCCGCCGCGCGGTGCCAGTCGGTGGCCAGGGCATCGAGGCGGCTCACCGCGGAGGAGGTATCGGGGATACCGCAGCCTTCCGTGCGGCGGGTATCGACGATGTTCAGGATGCGCCAGGCGCCGTCCGCCCCGTCCCGGACCAGCTGAAAGGCGTTGGTACCGCAGTGGTGAGCCTGCCCCTTGAGTACGAAGGTGTAGGGGGTCCAGGCGGTGGCTAGGGGGCCGTCGGTACGCAAGGAAGTGTACTGCAGTTGCTCGTCCAGGTCTCCCGGGGCCGCCCGGGTGATGCCGTCGAGCCACGCGGCAATGTCGCCGGTCTGTATCGCGGGTACGCCGGTGCCATCGGCGGACACCGAATGTAGCGTAGCCTCCGGGTGGAAGAGGGCGTGCATGCCCGTGGTATCGGCGTCGCGCATCCCGGCGAACAACCGGATGAGGGTACTTTCGGGTCCCGTTTGGGCGGTCAGGGTGTGGCACCCCAGCACCAGCAGGAGTAAGGCGAGAATCCGGTATAGTAGCATGAAGGACGAGGGATGGTCCTGCAATTTTACGAATTTCCGTATTCAGTTGCCCTGCTAGTACCTTGCAGTCATGACCGCCGCCCCGTCCCAATTGTCCTACACCGGCTACGAGCTGGACGCCCCCACCCTGCTGCGCCTGTATGGTGAGCTGCTCCGCCCCCGCCTCATCGAGGAGAAGATGCTGAAGCAGCTTCGGGGCGGGGTGATCTCAAAGTGGTTCTCCGGCATCGGGCAGGAAGCTATCAGCGTGGGCTGCACCCTGGCGCTGCTGCCCGACGAGTACGTCTTCACGATGCACCGCAATCTGGGAGTCTTCACGGGCCGCGACGTACCCCTCGACCGACTTTTCGCGCAGTGGCAGGGCAAGGCCACCGGATTTACCCAGGGCCGCGACCGGAGCTTCCACTTCGGCAGCCCCGAGCACCATATCGTGGGCATGATCAGCCACCTCGGGCCCCAGCTGGCCCTGGCCGCCGGGGTGGCCCTGTGGCACCGCATGCGCGGAGAGCCCCGCATCAGCCTCGCCTTTACCGGCGACGGCGGCACCAGCGAGGGCGACTTCCACGAGGCGCTAAACCTTGCCGCCGTCTGGAAGCTACCCGTGCTATTCGTCATCGAAAACAACGGCTACGGCCTGTCCACCCCCGTCAACGAGCAGTACGCCTGCGACAGCCTCGCCGACCGCGGTCCCGGCTACGGCATGCGCTCGCTGAGTATCGACGGCAACAACATCCTGGAAGTCTACACCACCGTGAAGCGACTGGCCGAGGAGATGCGCCAGCACCCCGAGCCGGTACTCCTCGAGTGCCGCACCTTCCGCGTACGCGGCCACGAGGAGGCCAGCGGCGTGAAGTACGTGCCCACCGAACTGATCGAGACCTGGCAGGCCCGCGATCCGGTCCTCTCTTTCGCCGACTACCTCCGCGCCGAAGGCTACCTCGACGATACCCTGCAGGCTGATTTCGAGGCGGAGATTCGCAAGGCCATCGAGGCCGGTCTCGCCGCCGCCGGCGACGAGCCGGAAGTGACGG
Source organism: Lewinella sp. (assembly GCA_041746055.1). Classification (GTDB taxonomy): domain Bacteria; phylum Bacteroidota; class Bacteroidia; order Chitinophagales; family Saprospiraceae; genus Neolewinella. Next base: position 3,821 of record JBGTHX010000117.1, read on the forward strand.
CGGATACCTCCCGCGAAATGGCGGACCTCTTCGCGCCCGCGCCCGCCGCCACCCCCGAAACCGACGGTGGAGCAACCGAGCTGCGCTTCGTGGATGCGATCAGCGCCGGACTGCGGGAAGGCATGCGTGCCCACCCCGGGCTGGTACTGATGGGACAGGACATCGCGGAATACGGGGGCGTCTTCAAGATCACCGCCGGCTTCGCCGAGGAATTCGGTACCGACCGGGTGCGCAACACCCCCCTCTGCGAAAGCGGGGTGATCGGGGCGGCCCTCGGCTACGCGATCGCCGGCGGGAAGGCCATGGTGGAGATGCAGTTCGGTGATTTCGTGAGCTGTGGCTTCAACCAGATCGTGAATAACCTGGCCAAGCTGCACTACCGCTGGGGACAGGGCGCCGACGTGGTGGTGCGCCTGCCCGTGGGCGGAGGCGTCGGGGCCGGCCCCTTCCACAGCCAGACGATGGAGAGTTGGTTCACCTCGGTGAGCGGCCTCAAGATCGTGTACCCCAGTAGCCCGCAGGACGCCAAAGACCTGTTGATCGCCGCGCTGGCCGATCCCAATCCCGTACTTTTCTTCGAGCATAAGGGGCTGTACCGCTCGCTCAGCGGCCCGGTCCGGGAGGGCTATACGCCGGCGGAGATCGGCAGGGCGCGCGTGGTGCGTGAGGGGCGGGAGCTATCGATCATCACCTACGGAGCGGGCGTGCACTGGGCCGCGGACGCCGCGGATCGACTAGGAGCCGACGCCGAGATCCTCGACCTGCGCAGCCTGGCACCGCTGGATTACGACGCCATCCGTGCCACCGTGGAGAAGACCAGCCGGGCTATGATCCTCCACGAGGCTTCCCTCACGGGTGGATTCGGCGGTGAGCTGGCGGCCTGGATCGGCGAGCACTGCTTTGAATGGCTGGATGCGCCGGTGCGCCGCGTGGCGAGTCTCGACACCCCCGTGCCCTTCGCCGCCGCGCTGGAGGAAAACTACCTGCCGAAGTCCCGGCTGGACGCGGCCATCAGCGAACTGCTGGATTACTGACAAATTTGCCGGGAGCATGTCCGTATCAGGGCTACCGCCTACCTTCGCCCGCAGAAAAGAAAAAGCCGCTTTATGAAGTTCACCGAAATCATCGCCGTCTCCGGAATGCCCGGACTCTACGCCGTAGTCAAAGAACGGAAAGGCGGCATCATCGTCGAAAGCCTCGACTCCAAAAAGCGCCACTTCGCGCCCGCCCGCAAGCACCAGTTCGCGCCGCTGGAGAGCATGGCCGTATACACCGACGACGGTGACGCCGAGCCGCTGCGCAAGGTGTTCGACCGGATGCTCGAGCAGCAGGAAGACAACCCCGCCCCGGCGCCCTCCGCCGCCAACGATCAGCTCTTCGACTACCTCGAGGACGTGCTTCCCACCTACGATAAGGACCGCGTGCACGCCAGCGACATCAAACGGCTGCTGAAGTGGTACCACTTCCTCCTCGAGCACAAGCTGCTCGAAAACCTCGACGAGGAGGAATAGGCCCTACCGCCCCGGGCCGGTATACGATATCCTCAATCATAGCGGAAGAGTTGGTAGCGGTCGATCGTCCGCTGTAGCTGTCCGGCCAGTTCCGCGTTGGCGTTGAAGCCTAGTTCCTGCATCCCCGCCGCCCAGCGCTGGTAATCCCGCGCGCCGAACTGCCGCAACTGGGCATACGGCCCCGCGCTCAGGAAGAGGCTGAAGTCCCTAAATGAGGTCCAGGCCGTTTCGTAGTCCCGTACGCAATCGCCTCCGACGCGGGCGGTAGCGCCATTCCAGCCGCTCCCGCAGTCCAGCCCGAAGAAATTGTTGGCCTCCCGCGCGGCGGGGGCCTGTCCGGCCCGTCCGTACAACAGCCCCGTGGCCAGGGTGATGCTCACCGGGATCCCGAATTTCTCCTGCTCGGCCTCCGCGACGTGCCGGAAGCGGGTGACAAAGGCCTCGACCTCCCCGGCCGGCCGCTGGGCCAATACCGTATAGAGGTCGGCCTCCCCGCCACCGAGAAAGTGGAAGCGGGAGAAGAAGCCCCCGGCGGCCGCGGCCAGGGTAGACTCCTCACTCATCAGCAAAGGGGCCTCCTCATCCGCGACCGGGACCGGGGGCAGGGTCGGCATCGTGGCCGGCACCGCGGTGCCGGCGGGATGGCCCAGCCGGACGTTGAAGTCGATCTGTTTCTGGGAGAGGAGGAGAACGGCGCAGGCGAGAAGGCCAAGGCGCAGCCAGTGTCTGCCGGCGTAAGCCGACAGGCGGGTGAGGGAGATTTTCATTTTGCAACCTTTTATCGAAGTGTCTGCTGCAAAGTTAGCTCATCCAACATTTTAAAACAAATTGTTTGTTTAGCTTTTTTCGGGAAAGTCCGTTGCGTCCAGTGCGTAGGTCGCGGGGTCGACCGACAGGTAGACGCCGGGGCCGGCCAGGATGCGCCGGGCGGCCGCGAGCGTCTCGGGTAGCGGACCGATGGGCTGCACCTCCCGCAGTTGGGGCGACCACATCCAGGTGCGGGCGTCTTCATCCACTCCGAGTAGCCGCGGGGCGTACCACGACAGCCGGGCCCCGCCGGGCACCGTGATCCAGCGCTCGAATTTGCCATAGTTCGTGAAGACCGCGAGCCGGTTCTCCCCGGGGAAGTAGAGCATCACCGCCTGCCGGTCGACGAAGATCGCCGAGGGATCGCTCGCTACGCCGAGCTCCAGCCGCAGGTTGTTGCTCTGCTGGTCGATGCGGCCCTCCTCGCTGAGGCGGACGAGCCGGTAGTCCCAGTTATCAAACACCCAGATGCCGTTGTCGTAGCTGCGGGCGATCGCGCCGGGCTGCCGCAGGTCCTCGCGGGCAAATAGGTCGATGCGGTCGAGCTCGCTCAGGGTACGGTCCAGGATCACCACGGTACCGTATTGCCGGTAGTAGATCAGGATCTGGAAAGGGTTGGTGACGTCGATGTAGTCGGGTGAGCCCAGGCTGCTGTCGTAGAAGCTGTAGCGAGTGTCACCGAGGCGGTTGTCGGTGACGAAGCGGTCGTCGTCCAGAAGGTAGTAGGCTTTGCCAACCGGGTCGAGGAAGAAGTCGGCGACCTCCGGTCCGGGCTGTCCGGGAGCGGCGGCCCACAGCCCCAGCAATAGAATCCAGTGCGCGATCATACCCCAATAACGTCTTTCGGCGGCATTTAGGCGTGGACGGCATGCCGCGGCGGTGGTTTACCTTGCGCCATGCCTTTGCTTCTCCGCCTCTCCATCGTTGCGCTCTTCCCGGTGTTGCTCTTCGGGCAGGACACCGACAGCACCGATTTCCGCCGCTTCCAGCTGGGGGTGACCGGTGGCGTGAGTTACCACCAGGTCGACTTCACGCCCAATGCGGCCGTCCGCCTGCACCCCGGCAGATGCTTCGGCGTGGCCCTGCGCTACTTCGACCGGCAGCTGGTGGGTTTTCAGGCGGAGCTCGCTTACGACCGCACCGGGTGGGAGGAGGACTTCGGCGAGGCGGGTACCTACATCCGCGAGTTTGACTATTCCGAACTGCTGATTCTTACCCAGTTCAGTCCGGGCCGGGGCGCGGTACAGCCCCTGCTGCACCTCGGCCCCTACCTTTCTGTACCGCTGTCGGAACGAGAGACCCTCCCCGCGGGCTACGATCCGGCCGGGCAGGCCGCCAACACCTACTACGGACGGGAGCTTCCCTTCCGCATTAATTACGGGCTGGTGGCCGGCCTTGGCTTCAATATTGAGCTCGGCCCCGTCACCGTACAGGTCGACGGCCGCTACCGGCAGGGCTTCAGCAACCTGATCCGCCCGGGGGAGAGCCAGGCGGCCACCAGCATCCGGCGCGGCTATGCGGGGCACGGTGCTCTTTTTTACGCCTTCTGAAATTCGAACCGCGGACGGACGGGTGCGCTTATAGCTTGCACAACAACCTCAACGATCCGTGCCCATACTGCAAGACAATCCCTACGAAAGCCTCTCCTACGCCATTGAAGACCTCAAGGGCAAGGGCTATACCGCCGACTTCAACCAGAATGAAGATTACCTCGAGTGCACCGGCAAACAGATCCAGTACAAGCCCGAAGACTTCACCATTACTCACGTCTACCGCTTCGAGGGCATGAGCAGCGCCGGCGATAACTCCGTCCTTTACGGCATCGAGGCCGCCGACGGCACGAAGGGCGTCCTCGTTGACGCCTACGGCGCCTACGCCGACAGCCTCTCGGAAGACATGATCGAGAAATTCCGCGTGGAGTATGAGGACCCGGACGAGGTTTAGTAGTACCGTAGTAGTGTGGTACGGTAGTACGGTAGGCCCGGGTTTAGTACAGTGGTACGGTGGTACGGTAGGCACACGCTACTACTACCAGTACCCGACTACAAGACTACCCGACTACCCAACTACCGCATCAGTGCTACATAAACCCGAAACCCGCAACTTATCCGTACTACCGTACTAAATGATCTACTTCTGGCACCGCAGAGACCTTCGGCTTCCCGATAACGCGGGCCTCTACCATGCTTTGCGGTCGGGGGGGCCGGTGCAGCCGGTGTTCATCTTCGACCGGAATATCCTGGATAAACTGCCCACACGGCGGGATGCCCGGGTGGAGTTCATTCAGCGGAGCGTGGCGGAGCTGGACCGCGCTTACCGGGCACAAGGGAGCAACCTCCTGACCTTTTACGATGACCCGTTCACGATCTGGCGGGGATTGGTTGAGGAAGGGACGGTCACTTCCGTGTATACCAACCGCGATTACGAACCCTACGCGCTGGAGCGCGACGGTGCCGTGCGCGCGATGCTGGGGGAGCGGGGGATTTCGTTCCATGACTTCAAGGACCACGTCATCTTCGAGAGCGATGAGGTGGAAAAGCAGGCGGGTGGCCCTTATACGGTGTATACGCCCTTCATGCGCAAGTGGCGGAAGTTGTTAGACGGCCGTCTGGTCGATCACGGGGGCAGCCGGATCAGTTTTTACCTGTTGCCCTACCCCACCGAGAAGTATGCGGACCGGCTGCATAACACCGCGGACCCCCGGCCCGTGCATACGCTGGAAGACATGGGCTTTCAACCGACCGACGTACCCCTCCCCTCCCCCACCGTGCCGCCGGAAGTGCTGGAGGGCTACGACCTGCATCGCGACTACCCCGCGCGGGAAGGCACTACCCGGTGGGGACTGCACCTGCGCCACGGCACCGTGAGTATCCGGCACAAGGCCCGGATGGCGGGAGCGGCCAACGAGACGCTACTGAATGAGTTGGTGTGGCGCGACTTCTACTCCAACATCCTGCAGGCCTTTCCTTACGTGGCCGTACGCAGCTACCGCGCAGACTACGAGGCGATTCCCTGGATCAACGATGAGGAGCAATTTGCACGCTGGTGCCGGGGGCGCACCGGGGTTCCGCTGGTGGACGCGGGAATGCGGCAGTTGAACGAAACCGGCTTC
>JBGTHX010000118.1:0-5785 GCA_041746055.1 Lewinella sp.
GACTACTGTCTGCCCTCGTCCCCCTGCTTTTCGTGCACGCACTCGCGGCCCAGGCCCCGGACCGCCCGACCTCGGGAGAACTGCACGCGGCCATCCAGAAGCTGGGCGTACTGGGTTCCGCCCTGTACATGGCCGCTCACCCCGACGACGAGAACACCCGCATGATCGCCTACCTGGCGAACGTGGATAAGGTGGAGACCGCCTACCTGAGCCTCACCCGGGGCGACGGCGGACAGAATCTGATCGCTCCGGACATCAGCGAGCTGCTCGGTCTCACCCGTACCCAGGAACTGCTGGCGGCCCGCCGCGTGGACGGGGGGCGGCAATTCTTCAGCCGGGCGAATGATTTCGGCTACTCCAAGCACCCCGATGAGACCTTCACGATCTGGGACAAGCAGCAGGTGCTCGCCGACGCCGTCTGGGTGATTCGCCAGTGGCGGCCCGACATTATCATCCTGCGCTTCGATCCCCGCGATCCCGGTTCCACCCACGGGCACCACACCGCTTCGGCCATGATCGGGGTAGAGGCCTTTGACCTGGCCGGCGACCCCACCGCCTTTCCCGAGCAACTCGAATACGTGGAGCCCTGGCAACCCAAACGCCTCTACTGGAATGCCTACAGCTGGGGCGGCCGCTCCCTGCCCGAGCACGCCGACAGCACCAAATTGATCACCGTCGACGTCAACGAATACCTCCCCGTTCTCGGGGAAAGCGTAGCCGAGATCGCCGCGCGCAGCCGCAGCCAGCATAAAAGCCAGGGCTTCGGCAGTTCCGGCAGCCGCGAACGGGCGGTCGAGCAACTCGAACTGCTGAAGGGCGACGACCACGACGCGGACGGCGATCCCTTCGCGAACATTGACCTGAGCTGGGACGCCCAGCCCGGCGGAGCGGCGATTGCCGGCAGCCTCCGGGAAATATCGCGCGGATTCAACTTCGATGATCCCTCCGCCTCCGTACCCGCCCTGCTGGAGCTGCACCAGGCGATGGATGCCCTGCCCGACGGCTACTGGAAAGAGAAGAAACTGGACGAACTGCGGGGTATCATCGCCGGAGCCCTGGGCCTCTACGTGGCCGCCGAGATCGAAAGCCCCTTTGCCTCCACCGGCGATACCCTCACCGCCGTCATCGAGCTCACCAACCGCAGCGCGGTACCGCTGACGGTGGAGCGGCTCGCGCTGGAAACCACCACCTCCACCGTGGCTACTTCCCCCCGGAGGGGCAAACGGCTGGCGGCCGGGGAACCCTATATGGATACGATCCGCGCGGTGGTTCCGGAAGATCTGACCGACAGTGGTCCGTACTGGCTCTCCCAGGACTGGGCCCTGGGCATGTACACGGTCGCCGACCAGGCACTGCGGGGTAACCCCGAATCCGCCGATCCGCTCATCGCCCTGGTAACCCTGAAAGTGGACGGTGAATCCCTCGAACTGAGCGTGCCCCTGCGGTACCACTACACCGATCCCGTGGCGGGTGAGCAGTTTCACCCCTTCGAGGTGCTACCGCCCGCCTTCGTGGAACTCGGTGAGACCAGCTACCTCTTCACCTCCGACGGGGTACGCCCGGTGACCGTCAAGGTGACCGCCGCGGGCCATGGGGTGGAGGGCAGCCTCAGCCTGGAGGTGCCGGCGGGCTGGGAGGTGACGCCGGCCAGCCAGCCGGTCTCGCTGGAACGAGCGGGGCAGGAGAAATTCTACCGCTTCGACCTGCAGCCCTCCGCCGGCCAGTCGCAGGCGCGGATCACTCCCGAACTGACGATGAACGGCCGGACCTACGACCGACGTCTGGTAGTGATCGAGCACCCCCACATCCCCACCCAACTGGTTACCCTGAGCGGCGGGGCGGCGGTGGCCCGGGTCAAGCTGGCTACGGCGGGCCAGAACGTGGGTTACCTCCCCGGCGCCGGCGATGCCATCCCGGAGGCATTGACCGCCATCGGCATGAACGTGACCGTACTCGACGATGCGGCCGCCTCGGTCGGGGACCTCAACGCCTACGACGCGATCGTGGTGGGCGTGCGGGCCTATAATACACTGGACCGGATGCCCGTCTACCAGCCGCGGCTGCTGGACTACGTCCGGCAGGGCGGCACGCTGGTGGTGCAGTACAATACCAACAGCCGCCTGAAGATCGGGGAGGATGAGCTCGGGCCGTACCCCATCGAGCTGAGCCGCGACCGCGTCACCGTCGAGGATGCGCCCGTCACCATTCTCGCTCCCGACCATCCCGCGCTGAACTTTCCCAACAAGATCACCGCCGACGACTTTAAGGGCTGGGTGCAGGAACGGGGCTTGTACTTCCCCGACAAGTGGGCCCCGGAATACACCGCCCTGCTGAGCAGCCACGACCCCGGCGAGGAGGCCCACAACGGCGGACTGCTGGTGGCCGATTATGGGTCGGGCCACTTCGTCTACACCGGCTACAGCTTCTTCCGGGAGCTGCCCGCGGGCGTACCCGGCGCCTATCGGCTGTTCGCTAACTTGGTCGCGCTCGGCCAAACCAAGAAATAATGCAACTCGGATTCGTTACCGCCATACTGCCGGAATACTCCCTCGAAGACGTGCTCCGCACCGCCGCCGAGATCGGCTACGATTGCGTGGAGGCGATGTGCTGGCCCCCGGGTCAGGCGGAGCGGCGATACGCGGGCGTGACCCACGTGGATGTCTCCCGCCTGGATGCCGCGGGCGTGGACGAGATCAAGGAATTGCAGGAGCGTTACGGCGTTTTCATCTCTTCCCTTGGCTATTACCCCAATCCCCTGGGCGGCGATCCCGAGGCGCGGCAGGCGGCCGTGGACCATCTCTACGCCCTCATCGACGCCAGCGCCAAACTGGGGATCAATACCGTGACCACCTTCGTGGGGCGCGACAAGGACCGTACCATCGAGACGCAGTGGGAGGATTTCCTCACTACGTGGCGGCCCCTCGTAGCCCACGCCGGGGAACGGGGCGTCAGGATCGGTATCGAGAACTGCCCGATGCGCTTCGGAAAGGACGAATGGCCCGGCGGAAATAACCTGGCGGTGAGCCCCGCCGTGTGGGACCGGATGTGGGCTGATATTCCCGATGCCCACTGGGGCCTCAATTACGACCCCAGCCACCTGGTGCTGATGGGCATGGATTATACGCGGCCTTTCCGGGACTATCCGGACCGGATGATCCACGTCCACGCCAAGGACCTCAGGATCGACCGGGAGCAACTCGACCGCCACGGTGTCTTTTCCCATCCCGCCCTGTGGCATACGCCCAAGTTGCCCGGGCTGGGCGATGTGGACTGGGGGCAGTTCCTCGGCCACCTCACGGATACCGGATACGATGGGCCGGTCTGCGTGGAAGTGGAGGACCGCGCCTACGAGGGTAGTGAAGAACTGCGTTTGCGGTCGCTGCGGCAGAGCCACGACTACCTCCGGCAGTTTATCGTGTAGGCGTACCTTCGTGCGCCCAAAAGCAACCCCATGGCCCGCCGCAGAAAGAACCGATTTCCCGCACGTATTGACCAAGTGACGATTACCGGTCTGGCCGACAAAGGCTTCTGCGTGGGTAAAACGGAGGAGGGTCTCACCGTTTTCGTGGAGGAGGTAGCCCCCGGAGACGTGGTCGACGTCCGGCCCTTCCGCAAGAAGAACAAGGTCCTTTTCGCGGCTCCCCTAGAGTTTCACCACCGTTCCGAGGAGCGTGTCGAACCCTTCTGTCAGCATTTCGGCGTGTGCGGGGGCTGCAAGTGGCAGCACTTCGCCTACTCCGGACAGCTGCGGGAGAAGGAGAAGATGGTGCACGATGCCTTCCGCCGCATCGGAAAGGTGGAAGTGGGGGAGTGGCAGCCGATTCTCGGCAGCGAGGCTACCCGCTTCTACCGCAACAAGCTGGAGTTCGGCTGCGCCAACCGCCGCTGGCTGACTTACGAGGAGATCGGGACCGACATTGATAATGAAGAGCCCGTCATCGGCTTCCACAAGGCCGGAGCCTACGACAAGCTCATCCAGATCGAGAAGTGCCACCTCCAGCACGGTCCCAGTAACGAACTGCGCAACGGCCTGCGGGCGCTGGCCACCGAGCTGGGAATCCCCTTCTTCGACATGCGGGACCGCCACGGCCTGCTGCGGCAGTTAATGGTACGCACCACCACCACCGGAGAGTGTATGCTGGTGGTGGCCTTTTTCGAGGACGACCAACCCGAGATCACCCGTTTTCTCGACGCCGCCCTGCTTCGTTTTCCGGCGGAGATCACCAGCCTGTTCTACTGCATCAATCCCAAGATCAACGAGTACCTGATGGACCTGGAGATGCGCCACTACGCCGGTCAGGAATACATCACCGAGCGCCTGGACCACGTAGCCTTCCGCATCGGTCCCAAGTCATTCTTCCAGACCAACACCGCCCAGGCCATCCGCCTGTACGGGATAACCCGTGATTTCGCCGGCCTGACCGGGGAGGAGAACGTCTATGACCTCTACACCGGTCTGGGCTCGATTGCCCTCTTCGTTGCGGACCGTTGTCGACAGGTGGTCGGCATCGAGGAGATCGAAGCGGCCATCGACGACGCCCGCGTGAATGCCACCCTGAACGGGGTGGACAACGCGGTCTTTTACGCCGGGCAGGTGCAGGACATCCTCACGCGGGAGTTCGCGGACCGGCACGGAAAGCCCGACGTACTCATCACCGATCCCCCCCGGGCGGGCATGCACCCCAAAGTGGTGGATATGCTGCTCGAGATGGAAGTACCCCGCATCGTGTACGTCAGCTGCAACCCCGCCACCCAGGCCCGAGACCTTGCCCTCCTGAATGAGAAGTACAGCGTGACCAAAGCACGGCCGGTTGACATGTTCCCGCACACCAGTCACGTGGAAAACGTAGTATTACTAAGTCTACGTAACTTGTAGGTTAGATAGAATAAGTTCGCTGAGTTTAAGGGGCGTAACGAGGAGACACTGACAATGCCATCGGAAGAGTTCAAGCCGATCGTCGATACCTTGCAGCATATGGGGGTAAGCGACGATTCCATAGACCGTTTTGTAGGGAAACTGCGCGTCCGCCGCTTCCCCGCCAAACAGTTGCTGTTCTCCGAAGGGGACGTCAGCCCCCCCATTTTTTATATCCTGTCCGGTCACCTGCGCCTCTACGTCAGCGACGATGTTGGGGAGATCTCCACCCGCCTGCTGGCCGCCCCCAGAGAATTTATCGGCTGCGTACAATCCGCCTTCTTCCACAAGCGGTCCCAGTATACCTGCGAGAGCATCGGCGACACCCGGGTGATCATCATCGACCCCCAAATACTCCACGACGCCCTTAACCGGGACTCCACCTCCGTCTTCCTGCACCAGATCGTGCTGCAGCGCCTGCTGGACATAGCAGAGGAGAAATCCCTGATGCTCCCCCTAAAAGCTACGGAGCGGTACGTCTTGTTTAGGGAACGGTACCCGAATTTGGCGAGGGATATTCCGGCGGGAATCATCGCGAATTACATCGGCGTACGGCCCCAGTCACTGTCCAGGATAAAAAATATGTTGAAATCTTAGTTATTTAACGGCCTTTTTAACCGATGTGAACACGAAGGCGACAAACATCCCCGTTCTTTGTTACAGATTTTATAGGCTACATTTTGACACTTTGAACAAATCTCGGTTTTGAACCTCTACGCCCGTTCCCTTAGGAGCGGGCGTAATTTTTTTAGTCAAAGTTCACGTAGCCCGTTTCTCCGGTCGCCATCCGTACCCGGTGAAAGGCTCCGGCGGTAGCCAGATCCCGATATTCATCTCCCCCTTCCAGTTTGCGGATCACCGCGCCGTCCC